>NZ_CAMLFD010000034.1:0-2847 GCF_946479295.1 uncultured Apibacter sp. | reverse complement strand
ATGATTATAATTCCATAAATGAATATTGGTATCCATATCCTCCATGTTTAACACCCCTATTTTTAGGTTGTGATTCATCTTATAAAGGGATTATTCATCATTTTTTTTGTGATAGAAAAGAGACTTTTATAGAATATAATTTAGAAAATGGTTATATGTCTGAAATAGCAAGGAATGAAAATCAGTTATTTACCTTACTTATATTGAAAATGATTGTTATTAAAGATGATTTATCTAACGAAATTATTGATTTTAGTAAAGAGATAAATTATGATAAAATACAAGAAATAAATGAATTTTCCATTAAATATGGAGATAATCCGGAACATTTTAATGAACTTGTCTATTATAAAGAAAATACTCCCTTTATTTACTTAAAAGATAGATCTCAATACAATGGAGATTATCCTTCTTCTCTTAGTATCTTAAACCAAGATGTAATTAAAAATTCTTGTGAATTTGAAATCAGTAATAAAAAATTATTACAAGAAGTTGAAGATATACCTTTGTGGATAGAATCTAAGAATAATAAAAAGGAATTATTCGAACTATTTGTTACAAAAAACCAGTTAAAAGAAGCTTGGTTTACCTTAAATAGCAAAGGTTGGTTATTGACAGATGTTGCAAAATCATTAAAAATATTAAAAAATAAGTCAAATGATTCTTTATTACAATTGGTAGTAGATAACTGGATTAATAATTGGGAAAAATCTGATGTATTAAGAAATAGTCAATATTAAAAAATTCTATATTTATATGATAATTTAAATTTTATTATTTAAAAAATGTTACGGCTTTAGCATAAAAAAGATTAAATATTTTTAGTGTTTATAACACTTGTTAAATTACATAAAATAAGCTAAACAATTTAAAGGAATTTTTAAGTTTGGAAAAAGGTTAAAGATAAGAGAAATAACTTTTGAGGATTTTTTAGCTTCCTGTAAATTTCCTACAGATGAATTAGCTAATAAAGCATGGGATTTATTTTGTAAAGAAGATTGGAAGGGTTTAGAAAAATCGTTTAATGATAATAAACTTAATGGAGGATGGCCTCCAAGGAGGGTTTATAAATACTTCTAAAAGAATATATTACCGCTAAAAGAACTTCCTGTTGTAGAAGGAAAAGCAATCCCTTGGTTTGGTAAGGATGGTATGGGAACTCAATTCTTAACGGGCGAAGGTGTTGATGGCCTAATTAAAAATGGATATATAAAAAAAGTAAACTAAAATGATAAAAATAATAGAAAAAAATAGACGAGAGCTTTATGATGGATTAGAATCAGAAGAATTATATAATAAAATATTAGCTAAAGGTTTAAAATTAAAGGATATTTTAAATAACAATTTCTCAAATTTAAAAGAAAAATTAAATTCTGAGGATTTTAAAATCATTATGGATCTTATCAAAACAAAACCCTCGAAAGACACTTTGTTTTATAAATTTTTCCCAAATAAAGCTAAAGATGATACAAATTATTATTCTTTAGAGGGATTATCACTATATTATAGCATAGCAAATGATAATATTTTAGAAATATTATCATTCGGAGAATTACAACCAAGTCGTTATATCTTATATAGCGAAGGCATTTTTAAAATAGAAAATGAATAAAATACAAGGACAAGAATTAATTTATGTAGGACCAGATCAAGGATTTGTTTTTGATATGAAGCTTGAAAACAATCAGAATGAGAAATTTTTATATATTATAGAAAATAATTCTTTCAAAAACTTAAAAGAAAAAATTAGTATAGAAGATTTCATTTTCATAAAAAAAGATTTGCATATTCTTCATGGAACTGAAACTAGAGAATTTAAAGAAGATCTAAAATCTGGTATTGTAAAAGAAGTCGGTAAAGAATTTTATGATTATTACGAAATAGAAAAAAGTAATTTAAGTTTATTTTATTACATTGAAAAGGATACATATATATATCTATATAGTTTCGGTGAAGTCCAACCTTGTTTGTACAAACTATATTTAGAAGGAGTATATGAATTATAAATAAAAAGCAGATTGTAAAATATCTGCTTTTTTATGAATTTTAAAATCCTTCAAATTAGCAAAACTAATCCTATCAATTAAAAGAATTTTTAAGATTGGAGTCAAAAAACTAAAAATATCACAAGGATTAACTAAATTACAATTTGATGAATTTTCAAAATTTTTACGAGAAAAAGAGGGCCATCTTAGTGATGATGTAGCCATACAAGGAAGTAGAACTAAAGGAACAGCAAAAGCTAGTTCAGATATAGATATTGCTCTCAAAGTAGATGAATCTACCTTTAATAAAATGATAAAGAATATTTTGGAGCACATAATGCTGGAAGTACAAAAGAAAGAACAATGTAACAAGCTATACAAATACGGAAATTCAGGCAGGAGAAGCTAAATTAAATACAATTAGAAAAGAAATAGCATCATGATAGTGGAATGGATGTAGACATTTCTATAATTAAAAAGGAGGAAATTTTGACAATCCACCATATATACCAATAAAATAGGTTCATATTATGAATGAATTAAATTATGAATGAATTAATTGTTAGATTTCATGTCAATGAAAAAAATAAAAATATTTTAAATGCAATCATCTCAAAATTAAATTTAAAAAATAAAGATTGTTTTGAAATAGATATAAATAAAAATGATGAATATGATGATAATAAAGCTCGAGAATTCCCAGATGGATTCTTATACTTTTCGAATTTTATAGAATATTTGAAAGATGAAGCCCAATATTCAAATGATGATATTTATAATTCTAAGTTAATTTTAAAAACATTATGGAATAGCGGAATACCTGCAATAGCAAGTTGTGATTTTGAAGAAAAATTACCAAAAA
>NZ_CAMLFD010000033.1:0-3042 GCF_946479295.1 uncultured Apibacter sp. | reverse complement strand
ATTTTATCAAACTTTCCCTAATCTTACTTATAAAGCTATTATTAAAACAGATGATACCCGGCTATTTGATATTTGTTTATGATAAGAACAATAAGTTGATTGCTGTTAAAAGGTTTATTAAAATTTAAACACTGTAATTAGCTATTTTACTACGCATTAGTAGTTACTTAAAGACCAAGGCGGAACAAATTGTTCCGCCTTGGTCTTTTTAATTATTTTTTGTCAAAATATATTAGTTCTATAAAATTCTATAAAAACAAATACTTTTATCCGTAAATTTCATATCTGAAAGCTTAAAAAAACACCTCCTTTTTTCAACTCATTGGTACTTATTTTCTTATTTCATACTTTTGTATGATAAAATAGTACATTTACTATGAATTCCCAAACTCAAATAAAATGCCCTAATTGTGGAAATGAAATCGATGTTAATGATATTCTTAAACATCAATTAGAAGAATCTATAAAGAAAGAATATCAAGAAAAGTATATTTCCTCGCAAAAGGAACTTCAAGAAAAAAATAACTTGTTAGAACGTCAAAAAGAGGAATTTGAGGCTAAAAAAAAGAAAGAGAATGAAATATTTCAGGAAAGGCTTTCAAAAATAACTAAGGAAAAAACATTAGAAATTGAAAATTATTTAAAGAAAAAAATTGAGGAAGAAAATCAGGAACGAATCTTTTTATATGAAAAAGAACTCGCTGAAAAATCTGAAAAACTTCAGGAACTAAATAAAATGCAAGCGGAAATCTTTAAATTAAATAGAGAAAAAGAAGAAATGAAAGCTGTTCTTGAAGCAGAAGCCCAAAAAAAATTAAATGATGAAATTTTGAGGGAGAGAGAAAAAATTCGAAAACAGGAAAACGAAAAAAATGAATTAAAATTTAAGGAGCTACTTAAGCAATTGGAAGATCAGAAACGTCTTACGGAGGAAATGAAACGCAAGCAAGAACAAGGTTCCATGCAGTTACAGGGTGAAGTTCAAGAATTAGCGATTGAAGAATGGTTAGCTCAAAGTTTTCCTTTAGACACCATTAATGAAATTAAAAAAGGAGTACGCGGCGCCGATTGCCTTCAAATTGTAAATACTCGTGAAATTCAAAATTGCGGTTCTATTTACTATGAAAGTAAAAGAACCAAAGATTTTCAAAATTCCTGGATTGAAAAATTTAAAAATGACATTCGCGAAAAAAAAGCAAATACCGGAGTTCTTATCACCGAAGTGATGCCTTCAGACATGGATCGAATGGGAATGAAAGAAGGAATCTGGATCTGTACCTTCAATGAATTTAAAGGCTTAAGTGCTGTATTAAGGCATTCCATCATTCAATTCAGCACGATACTCAAATCTCAGGAAAATAAAGGCGATAAAATGGAAATGTTGTATGATTTCCTTACCGGAAATGAATTTCGTATGAGAATTGAGGGAATTGTAGAAGGATTTACCCAAATGCAAGAGGAACTAAGCAAAGAAAAAAGAGCTATGATGAATATTTGGTCAAAACGCGAAAAACAAATTGAAAAAGTAATTGAGAATACTATATCTATGTATGGTTCTATTAAAGGCATTGCCGGAAATGCAATTCAAAATATTCAAGCCTTGGAACTAACTACCGATGAACCTTTGAACTTCGAAGAATAAAACTTATAATAACTTTAAAAAATATACTTCCATTTATATAAAATAGAATTATATTTGCAGTACTCTTCGGTAAAATAACCTTAAAAAAAAGTCTATGGAAAAAAACATCTTTGAAGGCACTCCTATTGAAGATCTTCACCCAAATGACATCGCAGAACAACTTGAAGAGCTCTCCGAAAAAGATCGGATTTTAAATTTTTTCCTGCTTCCTCGTAATCAAAAAACGGATGTTTTTACTTACTTGGACCCCAAAATTCAGCAAGAACTGTTGCATGGTTTAGGGAAAAAAGATATTGCCGATTTATTGAATGAAATGGCTCCTGATGATCGTACAGAATTCTTTGTGGATCTACCGGATGACCTAATTAAAAATACAATAAATTTACTAGACGAAAACGAAAGAAAAATTGCTTTGCAGCTTTTAGGATATCCTGAAGACAGTGTCGGGCGATTAATGACCCCTAATTATATTCAGGCAAAAAAATATTGGACTGTAAAACATACCCTGCAACATATAAAAAAATACGGAAGAAAAGCAGAGACCTTAAATTTTATATATATTGTTGATGAAAATGATAAACTCCTAGATGATATAAAAATAGGAAAGTTACTTCTTGCTGATGACGAAAGCAAACTAGAAGAATTAGGGGATGACAATTTTATTGCCCTAAAAAGCATGATGAATCAAGAAGATGCCATTCATGTTTTTGAAGATTATGACCGAAGCACTCTTCCCGTTATTTCTCAAACCGGCGTATTAGTAGGAATTGTTACCGTGGATGATATTCTGGACATTGTAAAAGAACGAGATACCGAAGATATACAAAAATTCGGAGGTGTTGAAGCATTAGATATTCCCTACCGTGATACGCCACTCCTAACTTTATTCAGAAAACGTGCCGGATGGTTAATTATATTGTTTCTCGGAGAAATGTTAACGGCCAGTGCTATGGTTCATTTTGAAGAAGAAATAGAAAAAGCGGTGGTTTTAGCCCTATTCGTTCCTTTGATTATTTCAAGTGGAGGAAATTCAGGATCGCAGGCTGCTACCTTGATTATCCGTGCCATGGCTTTACATGAGATCAAATTGAGAGATTGGTGGTATGTTATGAAAAAAGAAATTTTTTCTGGCCTGTTATTAGGAATCACTCTAGGTATTATCGGTTTTATCAGAATTCTTATATGGCAAAATCTCAATTTCTATGACTATGGCCCACACTGGTTGTTAATTGGGGTTACGGTAGCCACTTCTCTTATCGGCATTGTATTATGGGGAACCCTTTCCGGCTCTATGATTCCGTTTATACTAAGATTATTTAAATTAGACCCCGCCACTTCATCAGCACCTTTTGTGGCTACGATGGTAGATGTTACCGGATTGATAATTTATTTTACAATTG
>NZ_CAMLFD010000032.1:0-3279 GCF_946479295.1 uncultured Apibacter sp. | reverse complement strand
TAAATTGTTTTAACATTGCTTCCCATTCTTTTTCTGATAATAAAGAATCATAGGATCCTAATATATCGCCATTTCCCCATACTACTGTTTCTGATTCATGATACTTCCAATACAATGGATCTATATAATTGACTGTATAGGCTACTATTTTGTATAGTTCTTCATTTGTCCAGCCTATATTTTTACCATCTCTTTTTTTTACTACTATGCTTACAATCGCATTCATTAAATCTATAGCATATTTACCCTCATTCTCATTAGTTATATTTTCAATGGTTTTTAATATTCCTTCTCTTATGTATAAACGGCTTCGGTCTTGACCGGGTTGATCTTTCATTACAAAAATCAATGATCTAAATTTTGATTCTCTTACAGGGGAATTATTTGCATAGGAAGTGTATAAACTATCCATTACATTTTCATTAATTTTATCTTCCTTGTCATAATTAAAATTTAATAATAATGACCTTGATAAATATGCTTCTCTAGGTAATAAATAATTTAAACTAGCTTTGTCATTATATATTAAATATTTATTTAAGGATAATACTTTTAAATTTTGTTGTATACTATACTCTTTTTTATCTTTTCCCTTAATTTTTATTAAATCATTCAGAAATACCATAGGGGTTATTATCTTCCTTTGTTTATCTATAAATAAATTCCAATCATAACTTGAAAATCTATATTTATATTCATCAAAAGTTAGATTCGTTGTTTTTAAAATCATATGTTTTATTTCTTCATCCGTATATGCTTTTCCCTTATCATAGACTGGTTTTTGTGCATATAATGTAATAATATTTTCTTCATTTTTGTCTATATCTATTCCAAACACATACTTTATCCGCTCTTTAAATAAGGAATAATCCGGGAATTTATAACCGCTATTCTCTAATGATTTTTCTAATAAAGGTAGTTGTAAATCTAAATCCTCTTGTGTGGCTATATATTCATTGTCAGGAATATGATCTTCTACAAATACTCTTTTTTGTAGTTCTATATGTTCTTCTATTTTTTGTAAATTAATGCTATCCTTTTGCGTATTTTGTAAACCAATATTATCCATTTGTGTATTTTGTGCAATTTCTATAATAGGCTTTTCTTTTTTTTCTTCTTTCTTATTTTCTTCCCCTCTACAGGAAAAAAATAATATAAATAAACCGAAAAATATTATTCTTTTTTTCATAATTATTTCTTTATTATTTCAAAACTATAATTATTTTTATTCCAATTTACCTTTTTATCTGCTTTACTGTAATGTATTAACGGTGTATAAAATCGGCAGGGACTTCTTTGGGCAGTTACTTTATGATCCAATAAATGGTATGAATCCTTTTTCCATTTTAATTTAATCACCCCTCCCATTGTCAATTTTTTTTCCATCCCATATGGAATTTCACTTGAACTTATTGCTTCCACAGTGGTTACCACCTTATCTATTCCCTTTTCATTAGGTATTTCTTCATAATCAATGATCACTCCGGTATGCCCCATTCCTGAAGAACTCTTCCAGATAAATATATCTCCTATTTGGGGCTTATAATCTAAATCGTCATGTTTTTGTAAGTAGATAGGGTATTTTTCTGCAAATTCATAGAGTATTCGAGTATTACCTCCCATTACCTTTTTACTCCATTCTATTTTCTGTAAATAACGGCATGCTAATTCCGAACAATCCATCGTATTTTCTCCTGATTGCGAATGTTTCATTCCTGAAAAATGCTTCCTTTCTGTGATTTAATAGTATGGATAGTTTCAATTTCAAAAAAATTAATATGTTTCAGCAATTTTTATAGCTTCTTGTAAATGAGGTAAATTATAATAATTGTTTTTCTTAAACTCTTTAATTAATTTATTCCATTCTTTCTCAGGTAAAGAAAAGTGCAGACCTCCTAAAATACTCCATTTTGCAGAACTTTGAAGTCCTACTTGTTCATATTTTTCTGTCAAAGGATCAAAGGTATTCGCCATATAGGCTAATATTTTGGTATATTCTGAGTCACTAAAATCTTTCCAATCATCTCTATCACTTAAATATAACAACTGCATAGCGTACTTTCTTTCTTCATTATTGGTGTTTTCCCATATATAGTTGAGAATACCTTCTCGTATTTCTAAATTCCCGTTGCAATTTTTTACAAAAATACTATTTTCAACAATCTCCCAAGGTCTCTCATAGTTTTTCTCCATTACCCAATTCAATAATTTTTTATCTTCTGTATAACCAAAGTCTGTTACCAAACGTTCCATAAATTCACCTTCATTGGTAATTAACCAATCAAATTGACTTTCATCATCATTAAATAAATATTTATTCCTTGATATAAGCAATTGTTGATGAAAACGTCTTTCTCTAAGTAAATAATCATAATGATCTTTCCATTGAGTGGCTTCCGCTTTCTCCCATCCAGTTCCTTCAATATACTCTTTTATTATAATCTTTTCTTTCTCATATTCTAATACTTCCGGGTATACTTTAGTGTAATCTAAAATTTGTGGAAGTGCATAAAAAATAGTAATAAACTTATGTTCTTTATCAATATATAAATATTGTGCATATTCGGATAATGGATGAAATTCTAGTTTTTTGTTACACTTGAAATATTGATCAACTTTTAAATATTTCGTTTGCGAATTATTGTCAATAATTCTTCCAAAAATATTTTTTATTTTATCATTAAAATTATTTAAACTCAAAGTTTTATATCCATTATTTCTTAGTATAGTATCTTCTATGAAAACTAATGCATCTAAATCTTTTTCTCCATAATCCTTATAACAGTCATAAGTTTGATCATTGCCTGCTTTTAGTTGTTTTATTAATATTTCTTTTATGTTGTTTTTTTGTCCAATTAATAAAGATGAATAACAAAAAAATAGTAGGTAAAAAAATCTTTTTTTCATAATGATTTTGAAATTTAATTAATCCTGAGTGTCTCTCTCACCAAATTGTTCTGTATAATAAATCTTAGCTTTTAGATTAGGTAAATTATAATAATTGTTTTTAATAAAACTATTTTTTAATTCATTCCAAGAAGTTCGATCTTAACCTAAAGAAGCATAATAAGAACCCAAATATTTCCACTTATCCACTTTACTGTTTTAGATAAATAATACTTTTTAAAAAGTGGATCACAAGTATTTGCTAAATAACCTATTATTTTATATTCTTCTTGTTTTTCCTTTTCTAATAATTGATAATTATCTAAATTTAGCTAAGACTAATACGATGTATTGTATAAACAATAATTAAAATTTTGAAAATTCCTGAATTTT
>NZ_CAMLFD010000031.1:0-4381 GCF_946479295.1 uncultured Apibacter sp. | reverse complement strand
TATAGGAAAGGGAGCTAGTGTTTAAGAGTCTTAATCAATCAACCTTTGGAAGAAAAAGATAAAGACTCAAAAACTAAACTAAGCTTTACCCAAGATGTTTATTTTTTTTCCTTTTATAATGGATTTGTTTATTTAAAGAAGAATTAGGAAATACAAGATCCATTTGGAAAGTGAAATATTTGAATTAAAAATCTTTCCATTGCTTGGCTTTGGCATAGAGCTGACGGAAAGCATCAGGGACCTTTAGTGAACAGGTATTTTTATTAACTCCATAAAAGACATTTTCCCCAAGCAAAGGAGGGGTTGCAGCATTACAGCTAATAGTAGATAAATATTTAGAATTGTAAAATGCTTGGTCAGCAATAGATTGTAGAGAACCGGGCAAATTAATCTCTTTGATTTTAGAATTATAGAAAGCCTGCTTATTAATTGATTTTAAATTTTTAGGTAAGACTACCGTTCCATTAAAATAGGCAAAGGATCCTTCAGGTAAGATTTCCAAATGATCAGGAAGAATAATTTTACCTCTTAAGCTATGAAAAGCCTCTTTTCCAATATTTTTTAGCTGAGTTGCTTTAGATAAATCCAGATTTAAATTACTAACATATCCTAAGTTAGTTCCCGTCAGTGGATATTGAGTAAGTTCAAAGGTATTGATTTCAGAACTATAAAAAGCATTCTTATCAATTGATTTTAAATTTTTAGGTAAGACTACTGTTCCATTAAAATAGGCAAAAGATAATTCAGGTATAGTTTCCAAATGATCGGGAAGAATAATTGTACCTTCTAAGCTATTAAAAGCGTATTTACCAATGTTTTTTAGCTTAGTTGCTTTAGATAAATCTAGATTCAAATTACTAGGATATTTAAAAGCATTATTGGAAATAGTTTCCAGAAGAGGACATTGAGTAAGGTCCAAAGTATTGATTGGGGAATGGTAAAAAGCTTTTTCGCCAATGATTTTTAAATTTTTAGGTAAGACTACTGTTCCATTAAAACCGGCAAAGGATAATTCAGGTAAAATTTCCAAATGATTGGGAAGAATAATTTTACCATTTACGCTTTGAAAAGCAGCTTTACCAATATTTTTTAACTTAGTTGATTTAGATAAATCCAGATTCAGATTACTAGCATATTTAAAAGCTGAGTTTTCGATAGTTTCCAGAAGAGGACATTGAGTAAGGTCCAAGGTATTGATTTTAGAAAAATAGAAAGCTTCTTTTCCAATGGTTTTTAAATTTCTAGGTAAAACTACCGTTCCATTAAAGCCGGAAAAAGATAATTCAGGTAAGGCTTCTAAATGATCGGGAAGAATAATTTTACCTTTTAAGCTATGAAAAGCCTCTTTTTCAATATTTTTTAGCTTAGTTGCTTTAGATAAATCCAGATTCAGATTCTTAGCAAATTCAAAGGCTTTATTGTCAATAGTTTCTAGTTGTGTGCATAGAGTAAAGTCCAAGGTATTGATTTGGGAATTAGAGAAAGCCTTTTTTCCAATATTTTTTAAATTTTTAGGTAATACTACCGTTCCATCAAAAAATTCAAAGGAAAATTCGGGTAAGATTTCCAACTGATTGGGGAGTATTACTTTTCCTGACACATGATAAAAAGCAGCTCGACCAATATTTTCTAATAAGGCACATTTGGAAAAGTCGAGCGTATTAATTTGAGAGTAATAAAAAGCATTTTTCTCAATAGTTTTTAAATTTTTAGGTAATACTATCGTTCCATTAAAATCGGCAAAGGAAAATTCAGGCAAGATTTCCAACTGATCGGGAAGAATAATTTTACCTTTTGCATGATCAAAAGCTTCCTCTCCAATATTTTTTAGCTTAGTTGCTTTAGATAAATCCAGATTCAGATTCTTAGCAAATTCAAAGGCTTTATTGTCAATAGTTTCTAATTGTGTGCATAGAGTAAAGTCCAAGGTATTGATTTGGGAATTAGAGAAAGCCTGCTTATTAATTGATTTTAAATTTTTAGGTAGTACTACCGTTCCCTTAAAACCGGCAAAGGATAATTTTAGTAAAGTTTCCAACTGATCGGGAAGAGTCACTTTTCCTTGTACGCTATGAAAAGCAGATAGGCCAATGTTTTTAAGTTGGGTACACTTGGAGGCATCGATGCTGACATTATAAGCAAATTGAAAAGCAAAGTCTGAAATAGTAGTTAGAGAAGAAGGCAAAATAATATTTTTCAATATAGTATTATATTCAAAAATATTGGCAGGAAGTATTCCGTCGTTCGTTCCAGAATTAGAAAGGTCTAAAACCGATAGTTTTTTCATACTTTTTAAAGTAGTGTAATCAACAGAATTAATTTTTCCATTAATTTTTAATTCGGTAATAGAGTTGATTTCGCTACCCAGTAGTTTAGATAAACTGCCGGGGTTTTCTATATCAATAACATTTACTTGACAATGCAAGTAAACTATTGAAAAAAAATAAAATAAAAAAGTTGAGCGATTTTTCACAAAAATATATTTTGATAGATTAATAATTTTATGTTTTATTTTAAGAAATTGAAAAATAATAAAGATAAATTAATTGATGTTGGTAAATATTGCTAAGCTCTTAAATATTTACCTGTAAAGGATGTAAAAAAAAATAATAGTTAATTTGTTTGTTGTTTTATTAAAATAATGTTTACAATTTTTTTACAATATTAAATTTATCTGAATGCTAATATATTTTGTATTTGTAAACTAAATCAGGTGATTTTTATGTTAAATTAAAAATTTAGAATCGAGATAAATTTTAAGAGGGGTTAATACAAAAAATGTATATTAATAAATAATGATAAATGTGTAATTTTAATGGTTTTGATCAAAAGATAAAAAACACATGAAGAAAATATTTCTGCTTCAATTGGTACTAATAACCTTGTGTTCATGCAAAAAACTCGATAAACCTACAGTTTTTGATAATGAATATGCTACTAATTTCTCAATCCATTCTGAAGATAACCGACTATCAATAACATCTGCAGGTACAAATATGCAAATTCCCTTAGATTATAAATGTAAGAAATGTATAATTACAACAACTTCAGCATCTGCATATATAGATGCTTTAGGGGAAATCAATACAATAGTAGGAGTTTGTTCACCTCATTATTTCTATAATACTAAAATACAAGAGAAACTTAAGAATCATTCGATTGAAGATATCGGAAACGATGGGACTATAAATTTTGAAAAAATTTTAGCATTAAAGCCAGATTTAATAATAACCGATCATAATCCCAATTATGAAAAAATTTTAAATCAACTCTCGAGGCAGGGGATTAAAATTCTTTATGTTGAGGAATTTATGGAAATACATCCTTTAGGTAAAACGGAATATCTTAAATTATTCGGAACTGTATTCAATCAAATTAAGAAGGCCGATAGCCTTTATTCATTTGTAAAGAAAAATTATGAAGCATTAAAAGAAAAAACGTCACAAGTAACTATCAGGCCTAAGGTTTTCACCGGAATTATGTATGGAGATTCTTGGTATATGGCAGGAGGAAAAAGTTTTCTGTCAACATTGTTTCGTGATTCAGGTGCCCAATATCTTTGGGATGATACTAATAAATCAGGATCAGTTCCCTTACGTTTTGAAGAGGTTTTGAGTAAAGGAAAAAATGCAGAATATTGGATAGGAGCCGGTAATTTCAAATCTAAAAAAGAAATGTTGAATCTCAAGTATGAATTATGCATGGATTAGTGCTTATAAAAAGGGAAATGTTTACGCATTTAATAATAGAGCAAATCAATCGGATGCAAATGATTATTACGAAAATGGTAGTATTTATGCGGATAGAGTTTTATCTGATCTGATTAAAATTGTACATCCCGAACTACTTCCTGAATATAAACTAACTTATTTAAAAAAATTAGATTAAAATTAAAGTAAAACTCCGCTTAAAATAAGGGAAGCAATTGTAAAATAAATTATCAATCCGGTAACATCTACCATCGTAGCCACAAAAGGCGCCGATGAAGTGTCGGGAGTGCGAGGAAATAATTCTTTCTTGATATCTTTATAGCTTCTTCTAATTGATGTTTAAGAATCATTAACATCGATTTCATTTCAACAATTAGGGCATTTTATTTGAGTTTGGGAATTCATAGTAAATGTACTATTTTATCATACAAAAGTATGAAATAAGAAAATAAGTACCAATGAGTTGAAAAAAGGAGGTGTTTTTTTAAGCTTTCAGATATGAAATTTACGGATAAAAGTATTTGTTTTTATAGAATTTTATAGAACTAATATATTTTGACAAAAAATAATTAAAAAGACCAAGGCGGAACAATTTGTTCCGCCTTGGTCTTTAAGTAACTACTAATGTGTAGTAAAATAATTAATAACAGTGTTTAAATTTTAATAAACCT
>NZ_CAMLFD010000030.1:0-4387 GCF_946479295.1 uncultured Apibacter sp. | reverse complement strand
AAAATTCAGGAATTTTCAAAATTTTAATTATTGTTTATACAATACATCGTATTAGAGAGAGAATAGGTTAGCCCAAGATGCAAAGAAGATTTTACAGTAGATATATTAAAGAAGGTATATAAATCGGCCTCAACCAAACATTTAGAAGAACTGGCAGTAGCTTTAAACAAGTATAAAGATATATTTAAACTAGATACCTGTGCTCGCAAGGCACATTTCTTTGCACAATCGCGTCAGGAAGCAGGATTATCTCTAGCCTCAGGACTAAGAGGAGAAAGTTTTAATTATATAGTATCAGGATTATCCGGAGCAGGATTAAAAGCTTTTGAACAAGTCCCAGGAGGTAAAGATATAGCTAATAAGCATGCAAGGAAAAATAGAAGTGATCCGGCAGTATCAGAATCCAGTCAAATAATCTTAGCCAATTGGGCATATGGATACCATTATTCAACAGGAAAGAATTTTAAAAATCGTGGAGCGAATGATGGTTGGAACTTTAGAGGGCGGGGCTTATTCCAGATAACAGGAAGAAGTACCTATGAAGAAGTACAGAAAATAATAGAAGCTTATGCAAAAGATTCAGGTATTAATATTTACAAGAAGTATGATAGCCCCGATAAAGCTATTAGCGTAAAAGACGGTTGGATGACACCCGAAGAAGCAGCTTTAACCGGGATGATAGACTGGTTTAAAGATGGCATGTACCTGGAAGCAGATCAAACAGGAAAAATGCCTGATGATCAAGTGGTGGATTCAATTATAAAGATTATTAATAAAAAAACATTATCTTACCCTGAAAGGAGAGTATGGTATAGAGGAGGAAAAGCAGGGAATTTAACAGTTAGCGAATCAAATTCAACCAAGTCAATTTTTAGGGTAGAAGAATGCGGGAAAGTAGATGAACCTTTGAAATATGAAAACTCAGATTTAAAGATACAAGAGGGCATAAAATGGTTATTAAGTAAATGTATAGACCAAACAGAAGTAAACAAAAAGCCATATAAAGTAACTTATAAAAACGACGATGATAGAATTTCGGAGAAAGGAGAAAATACGATGGATTGTTCGGAATTAGTATGCCGTTATTTACAGAAAATAGAATGGAGTAAAAAGGTAATGGGAGGTAATACTCGAATACTCTATGAATTTGCAGAAAAATACCCTATCTACTTACAAAAACATGACGATTTAGATTATAAGCCCCAAATAGGAGATATATTTATCTGGAAGAGTTCTTCAGGAATGGGGCATACCGGAGTGATCATTGATTATGAAGAAATACCTAATGAAAAGGGAATAGATAAGGTGGTAACCACTGTGGAAGCAATAAGTTCAAGTGAAATTCCATATGGGATGGAAAAAAAATTGACAATGGGAGGGGTGATTAAATTAAAATGGAAAAAGGATTCATACCATTTATTGGATCATAAAGTAACTGCCCAAAGAAGTCCCTGCCGATTTTATACACCGTTAATACATTACAGTAAAGCAGATAAAAAGGTAAATTGGAATAAAAATAATTATAGTTTTGAAATAATAAAGAAATAATTATGAAAAAAAGAATAATATTTTTCGGTTTATTTATATTATTTTTTTCCTGTAGAGGGGAAGAAAATAAGAAAGAAGAAAAAAAAGAAAAGCCTATTATAGAAATTGCACAAAATACACAAATGGATAATATTGGTTTACAAAATACGCAAAAGGATAGCATTAATTTACAAAAAATAGAAGAACATATAGAACTACAAAAAAGAGTATTTGTAGAAGATCATATTCCTGACAATGAATATATAGCCACACAAGAGGATTTAGATTTACAACTACCTTTATTAGAAAAATCATTAGAGAATAGCGGTTATAAATTCCCGGATTATTCCTTATTTAAAGAGAGGATAAAGTATGTATTTGGAATAGATATAGACAAAAGTGAAGAAAATATTATTACATTATATGCAGAAGAACCAGTCTATGACAAGGGAAAAGCATATACGGATGAAGAAATAAAACATATACTATTAAAAGAAACGAATCTAACTTTTGATCAATTTAAATATAGTTTTTCAAGTATAGATTGGAATTTATTTATAGATAAACAAAGGAAAATAATAACTCCTATGGTATTTCTGAATGATTTAATAAAAATTAAGGGGAAAGATAAAAAAGAGTATAGTATACAACAAAATTTAAAAGTATTATCCTTAAATAAATATTTAATATATAATGACAAAGCTAGTTTAAATTATTTATTACCTAGAGAAGCATATTTATCAAGGTCATTATTATTAAATTTTAATTATGACAAGGAAGATAAAATTAATGAAAATGTAATGGATAGTTTATATACTACCTATAACCATAGTCAACATATAAGAAAATCAGAAATTAGATCATTGATTTTTGTAATGAGAAATAAACCCGGTCAAGACCGAAGCCGTTTATACCTAAGAGAAGGAATATTAAAAACCATTGAAAATATAACCAATGAAAATGAGGGCAAATATGCTATAGATTTAATGAATGCATTAGTAGAATTAGTAGATAGAAAGCGAGAAGGAAAAAATATAGGTTGGACGAATGAAGAACTATACAAAATAGTAGCCTATGCAGTGAATTATATAGATCCATTGTATTGGAAGTATCATAAATCAGAAACAGTAGTATGGGGTAGGGGAGATATATTAGGGTCCTATGATTCTTTATTATCAGAAAAAGAATGGGAAGCAATGTTAAAACAATTTAAGGAAAATAATTATTATAATTTACCTAATTTAAAAGGCTTAGTAAAAAGAATAATGAATTGGTAGAATAAAAATATCATTTCTCCCATATGAGAGGAAAGGGGAAATGCTAAGAAGACAAGAACATGTTATTGCGATCGTGATTTTACAGAAGAAGAAGTAAGGTCTTTGGTAAAAACAATAAAAGGAAGAGAAGTAATTTGGGAAGGATTAAAAGAATCATGTCAGGTGGAGGATAAAACCTTTAAAAGCCTAACTTTTGAGTTAAACAAAATGTTTCGCAAATACAATATAAATAAATGTATACAAAAGATAACTTTTTTAGCACAGGTAAACGCTGAGACAGGCTTTTTTTCAATTTCACATGAAGAATTGAGCAAATATTTATCCAGTAAATCAAAATATAAAGGAAGAGGATTAATTCAATTAACCGGAAATCTAAATAAGGCAAAAACATCCTACGATGAACCTGGCCCTTATAAGGAATATGGAATATATATAGGGGATGAAAACAAGTTTATAAACAATCCTAATTTGATTGCAACCAATTTGCATTATACTGTAGATAGTTCCGGATGGGAATGGAGTGTATCTAAAAGAGCTTTGACCTATACAAAAGATTATAAAAACGCATCAAAAAATGCAGATGCAAAATGGAAGCAAGAAACGTTTCCTAAAGGAGTAGGAAAGACTTTAAATGAAATAGCTCTAGCCTATGAAGAAACAGGAGAAGAAAAATATTTTTGGTTTCAATCTAAAATACTAAATGGATACTCACTATCAGATAGGAATTCACCAGATCCTCATGGATGGTCTAAACGAAAAGAAGGTCTACGAAAGTTAAAACAGTGGTTTAAGTATGATAAGAATATTTGTAATGGAGAAAAGGAGTTGGAATATGAAGAAGAAGATGGAGTTTTAGCAAAAATGAAGAAAATAGTAGACAAACATTATAAATATAAACAGGAGACCAATAAATATAGGACAGAAGTAAGTGATAAAGGATTGGAATTTATGGATTGTTCGGAATTAGTTAGTCGATATTTATATGAATTAGGGATAGGTATAAATAAAACAAAGAATGAACCTATTTATATGACAACAGCTGATATGACAACAGAAAAAGCCTTCAGGAATAAATTAGGAAACGAAAATATAGATTTAGTAGGAAAAGAAGAAAGTTTCAAACCCCAAAGAGGAGATATATTTGCTTGGGGATATTCTACTGGAAGCGGATGGAGTGGTCATACAGGCATTGTTTATAAATACGATGAGAAAAAAGATTTGGTTACCATATTGGAAGCAATAGGGAAGAAAGGAAGTGCTGATGAATCTCAAAATACAGTTTCTAATGGAGGATTTCCAGGAACAAGACAAACTCGAACAGCCGTATTTAAACGTACAAGTAAAGCATTAGTAAATCATAAAGGTTGGTTTGGATATTACAGGCCTAAAAACTATACAAAAAAATTATAAAATGAAAAAGATATTATTATTACAATTTTATCTATTTTTTCTGATTTTAAGTTGTCAGGGAAAAATGAGAATAGAAAATGAGCCCCATCAAGTTAATGAAGAAGAAAAAAATGGGACACATCAAGTTAATGAAGAAGAAAAAATAGAAATAAAAAAAGATACTATGAAAGATT
>NZ_CAMLFD010000029.1:0-4388 GCF_946479295.1 uncultured Apibacter sp. | reverse complement strand
TTCGTCTTTCTCGTCGTTTTATTTTCATCGTAATTTCCTTTTTTAGAGTAGTTTAACTTATCCCTTAAAAAAGTTGTACGAATTAGTGTAGCCTATCCATACTTCCGATATTTTAATTATGGAATCATCCAAGCATAAATATAATAAACCTTAGGCTAAAAAAATCTTTATAAAACTACATTATTAAATTATATAGTTATTTTAAGTTATATGGTTTTCCATATTAAAGTGCTGTGTTAAAATTTTGAACAGAAAACTATTGTATGGCTATAAGAAGAGTTAATTATAATGACAAAAAATATAGTTCGTAATTCTGCAATTGATTCCACAAAAGCTATTCCATACCAAATGCTCATTGCTTTAGAAGAAGCTTATTCCTTAAAACCACAAGGAAAAATGTGGATAGAAAAGTATGGTGATGTAACAACATCTCAAGGTTTACAAATAGAGGTAAAAAAACTACAGCAGCCACTAACCAATAATGATAAAGCTTTCTGGAATACTATAAAAAATTGGTTAGATCCATCTTTTAATCATGAATTTTATCAATCACTTTTATTAAGTACGACTCAAACGATAGGTTCCAAAAGTATATTTGAACAATGGGCATCTTTAAATGATAAGGAACGATTCTCTAATTTGGAAGGAATATGGAGAGATTCTGAAAATAGATTTACAATAAAACAAGTTAAAAATCAAAATTATAAACCAAGTGAAGTATTAATCATTCAAAGAGAGATTTTTTATAATTATGCTAAAAAACTTAAAGAAATTATTCCCAAAATAGTAATAGCTTCGAATCAACCTAATTTTGAAGATAAATGGGATGAAATTATTAATAAATATGCAAGGCAAATACCATCAGAAAATCAAGAAAATTTTATTTCCGGTTTAATCGGCTATTTAATGTCGCCAAAGACAGGCTGGGAAATAGAAGAAAGCAAATTTACAGAAGAAGTTCAAAAGTTAACCACTTTATATCACAATGGAAAACATAAATTTCCCCAAATAAAAATCGACGAAAATTTAGAGTATGAAACATATCACGAGAAATTATTTGTAAAAAAAATCAATGAAATTTCTTATCAAGAAATTCTTACAGAGGCAATTAATGATTATGTATTTGCTAACACACTTATTTTTAACGAAATAAGAAAATATATTAAATCCTGTGAAAATTATTATGAATATAAAAATCAACTTAAAAGAACACATAATACAAGGTATAGAGAAAAATGTTTAGAACTAAAATTAAATGTTCATCATGATGAAATTACTTCTTCACAGCTTTTCTATAATTTCTTAATGGGTGAAACACCTTTGCCATTTTCTCAATACGATTATACGCCATTTGAATTCAGAAATGGTGTTTATCATATTTTAGCTGATGAAAATGATAATATTCACTGGAGACTTAAAAGATGACAAAAGATAGAATACAGCACTATATCACTTTAACACGCAGTCCAATTATCTTGTCTCCTATACTTGGAGCGTTTTATAACGAATTACCTTGCAGTCCGAAAAATATTTTACTTAGTTATTTAGTTTTACCGTTAGTTTTATATCCATCATCTCAAGAATTCCTATCCAAAGCCCGTAAAACAAGTAATTTAAGGACTTTTTGCCAAAAAAAAGATTGCATTATTGGTTTACATCAAAGAATAAATGAATTTAAAACAGTAACAAATCGGATTATGAATGATATGCTTGGTAAACAATTTTTAAAATTATATGATGATTTATCGATAAAATACGACCAAAAGGATTTAATGCCATCTAAACTTAAATCAGAAATAAAGTCAGCTCAAAATTTAGCTTCAAAAATATTTAAATCTCAAGATATACCTAATATATACAGACAACTTGGAATAGTCAGATTATGAAATGTTATATAAAACTTATAGCGGTATTAGATAAAGATGAAAATTGTCATTTCGTGGAATTAACTTCTGGATTAAATATCATTACAGGTAGCTCCTCAACAGGCAAAACTGCTTTAATGGAAATTTTTGATTATTGCTTTGGTAGTAGTGATTATACTGTTCCAGAAGGAATTATTAGAGATTATGCCAAATTGTACTATATTACATTACAGTTTTCTAAGTATACGTTAGTTTTAGCTAGAGATCCTATCGAACCCCAAAAAGGGTTTATTAAAGAATTGACTAACTTAGAAGAAATAGAATCATTAACTAAAGGCAAATTTAATTTTTTTGATGATAATTTTATCTATCCCTTAAGAGATTTTAAAAATAAATTAAATAGACACTTTGATATTGATTTTTCAAGTATAGATGAAGATGCGTCAAAAATTAAATGGTCCGGGAGAAGAAATCCTACTCCTTCAATTCGTAGTTTTACTTCATTTTGTCTACAACATCAAAATTTGATCGCCAATAAACATGCAATTTTTTATCGTTTTGAAGAAAAGGAAAAAAGAGAACAGGCTATAGAACATTTTAAAATTTTCATGGGTATTGTTGATCAAGACTATTTTTATACAAAGCAGATGCAAAATCAGCTTGTTGAAGAAATAAAATCAGTAGAAAGAAGCATAAAAAGAGAAGTTAATAATGAAAGCAGTATAAAAGCAAAATTAAGAATAATACGGGATGATTATTATTCACTCACAGGGAATAAATTACTAAATATAGAAATAGATGAGATCTATAACAAACCAGAAAAAGCATTACAATTGTTAAAACAAAATGTTATTAAAATAGATTCAACTAACACTAATTATGAAATTAGAAAAAAAGAGCTAGATAGATTACTTAGTCAATATATCGCAGAAAAAAGAATTCTTTTAAATAAAAAAAGTACTATCGAATCTTCAATTAATCATATATCAGATTTTAATGAAAATTTATCATCAATAAATCTTATTCAAGATACAGATATAAAAACATGTCAATGTCCATTTTGTCAATCTGAAATAAATCCTATGATTTCCGAGGCACATGATTTAACCGATGCTATAAACTGGTTAAATGAAGAGTTACAAGCCACGCCTTACTTGGCTGAACCACTTAAAGAAGAGCTGAATTCGGTAAAAAATGAAATAGAAGAGAAAAATAAAGAAATTCAGGAAATTGAAACTAATTTAATAAAATTAGCTAAAGAGACAGAGGATTTACAAAACAAAACATCCATTTCGCAATTAGCAGAAAAATATCAATTACGATTTGAGATTATTTTAGAAGAAATAGAAACAAAAAAAAGAACAAATTTAATAAAAAAATTACATGACCTTAAGTCAGAAGAAGAGAAAATACAAAAAGAAATTAACAAAAGGTATAGTATAGAAAGAAATTTAGAAAAATTAGAGTTTGAAATTAACAAAATGATGAACCAGATAGGCAAAAAATTTGATTTTGAAGAATCATATCGTCCTATTAACTTAAACTTCTTATTGAAAAATTTTGACCTATTCCACAGAGATCAAGAAAGAAGTACTAACACATATCTACGAGCTATGGGAAGCGGAGCTAACTGGCTTTATTCACATTTATCTTTGTTTTTATCTTTACATTCACTATTTGCAACTCATAAAAAATGTAAAATCCCTCCAATTTTGTTTTTAGATCAACCAACCCAAGTATATTTTCCTAATTTTCATGATGATAATGCTGAAGAATTTAAACCTGAAAACTCGGTATTTAAAACAGAATTAACCAAAATAGATGATGATTTATCATCTGTAAAAAAAATGTTTAAAGAATTTATTGAATTTTGTCAGAATCATAAAGACGAAAACGGTGATATTCTTACTCAACTTATCGTTACAGATCATGTGGATAATTTAGATATTTTACAAGATAATGATAAAAACAAACAAAAAACAAATGAACAAGAGCAAAAATCACAAAATCAACTATATGATTTTAATAGTTATGTTAGAGCTCGTTGGAGAAATACAGGTGAAGGTTTCATTAAATTAAAAAAATAGATTTATATTAAAATGAGAGCTAATATATTCTTAGCTCTCATTATTCTTTTACTTTAAATATTTTTATATCTTTATTTTAGCTCTTAAATCTATCAATTTTTTATTGATCTGTTCTATACCTCAAAAAATCAGATAGATTTTATTATTCTTTCTATAAAGTTTTACGTCTAAGTTTTTCCTATTTCCTTTTTAAACTCCACACTTGTAAAAATTATTCAGAAATCTATATCATTTCATTGTAATTTTTTTAATAATCTCCTGTGTTATTGAGCTGTTTTTAGCTAAGCTAATTAATATTTATAGCCTTTAAAGATAGATTTCACGTCTTTGGTTATGAATCAATATTGATATGTCACTGTAATTTTACTTAATAGCTTTTGATTTATAATTTTTGGCATAAAAAATGCATTCCTTAGTTATCATTAATAGATGAGGA
>NZ_CAMLFD010000028.1:0-4892 GCF_946479295.1 uncultured Apibacter sp. | reverse complement strand
TCTTCCTTATTAGAATTAACTAAATTCTTTTTATCTAAAGGCTTCATAAGATTTGTTTTTATGTTAAATTAAAATCTAAATATAATTTATATATAAATTGTAAATATAAAAAAAATTAATTTTAGAACAATATGTGATTGTATAATATATTTTTTTATCTATATAAATATTAAGAATTCTTATAAATATTCTTATCTTAAAAAAGAATTATAATTGTTTTAAATTTTAGTAGATGAATGGTTATGTTACAACAAACCCTGCTTTTAAAAAGGGATATAGAAAGATTATAAATTGCTTGTATATTTTTATGTAGGAAAAAGTTTAGAAGAAAAAATTACTCTGTCTCGTGATTTTCGGTATGGCCTTTATTAATAATTTTAATAGTCCCCCCTGTTGCACAGGGACATATTGAATTGTCTAATAAAATTTTAAATCCGTTTATCTCATCTTTTTGAGTTGTGTTGATCCAAGAAAGAGGAGCCGGTAAACAGGGACGATATCCACCGATAATGGGTTTTAGTTTGCATACTCCCATTGGATTTATATTGACATTTGAATCCTTATCCTGTTCCGTGGCGATGGCTTTATTTTCTATAAAGAAAAAATCTTGGCTTGTTACCTTTAATTCAGTGTTTGAAGTTCCTTGATTACATTGCAAAATGGCTTTCTCTGTTATTTTTTGTGGCATTTTATATACTATTATTTAACTATTTGTAGGTTTTATATATACCGGAAATTTTTTTATTCCCCTCTCCCTCTTTTCTTACTTTTCCGGTTTCTCCATCCATTACATAATGTAAGGGTAAAAAAGCCGGTGGTTCCCCTATTTTAGGAAAATTCTTTGGGTCTGTATTGGGAATTCCCTTAATTATGGTAATAATCCAATATTTCTCTTTATTCTGCTCTCCGAAAGATAGTTTAAACACAGCACGTCCCTCTTCATCTACCCGCCCCTCACCGGTTTTTAGGTTAATATAGCCTTTTTCTTGTAAAAATTCCAGTACCTGTTGGGGTTTAATTTTCCCGAACTTTAGGTCTTCATTTACCTCTTTGATTAAATTCCCTTTTTCATCATAATATCGGGAGATGCCTACTTTTACGTTTTCACCTATATAAGTTTCTCTCTTTTTTAAATTTCCATTAGCATAAAATTCTTTATACACAGTTAAAAAAGAAGGAGAAGATAATCTTTCATATTGAAATCCTTTTTTATCTTTAATAAATCCTATTGAAAATATTGTATTGCCATTAGGTAAAGTATATTCATCAGACCCTTTATTAGTTTTTTCATATATATCGAAATCAAATTTTTCTATCATGGTTGTATCCTTTTTATTGGGTTTACTTTCTTTATGTCCCTGCCCTTGACAGGAAAATAATATAAACCCTAAAAAAAGACAACAAAATCTGAAAATAACTATTCTTCTCATGATGGTATGATGCTTACTTACTACTCCTTATTCTTCTAATAAAAAATGACTTGGGGGAAATTTCCCTTTTTCTTCATTTTTTGTTAAGGATATATTATGTTTACGAGCATATTTTTCAAATTCTTTTTGCTCAAACACTTCCCATTCTTCTTGAGTATAGTCTTTCCCTTTATACGTTTTATATATACCGGAAGTTTTTTTGTTTTCCTCTCCCTCTTTTCTTACTTTTCCAGTTTCTCCATCCATTACATAATGTAAGGGTAAAAAAGCCGGTGGTTCCCCTATTTTAGGAAAATTCTTTGGGTCTGTATTGGGAATTCCCTTAATTATGGTAATAATCCAATATTTCTCTTTATTCTGCTCTCCGAAAGATAGTTTAAACACAGCACGTCCCTCTTCATCTACCCGCCCCTCACCGGTTTTTAGGTTAATATAGCCTTTTTCTTGTAAAAATTCCAGTACCTGTTGGGGTTTAATTTTCCCGAACTTTAGGTCTTCATTTACCTCTTTGATTAAATTCCCTTTTTCATCATAATATCGGGAGATGCCTACTTTTACGTTTTCACCTATATAAGTTTCTCTCTTTTTTAAATTTCCATTAGCATAAAATTCTTTATACACAGTTAAAAAAGAAGGAGAAGATAATCTTTCATATTGAAATCCTTTTTTATCTTTAATAAATCCTATTGAAAATATTGTATTGCCATTAGGTAAAGTATATTCATCAGACCCTTTATTAGTTTTTTCATATATATCGAAATCAAATTTTTCTATCATGGTTGTATCCTTTTTATTGGGTTTACTTTCTTTATGTCCCTGCCCTTGACAGGAAAATAATATAAACCCTAAAAAAAGACAACAAAATCTGAAAATAACTATTCTTCTCATGATGGTATGATGCTTACTTACTACTCCTTATTCTTCTAATAAAAAATGACTTGGGGGAAATTTCCCTTTTTCTTCATTTTTTGTTAAGGATATATTATGTTTACGAGCATATTTTTCAAATTCTTTTTGCTCAAACACTTCCCATTCTTCTTGAGTATAGTCTTTCCCTTTATACGTTTTATATATACCGGAAGTTTTTTTGTTTTGCATCATCTCTTTTCCTTTGTATAAATGACTTAATATATCTCCTGTTTTGGCATCTATATAGTAAATATTTTCAAATGTAGGTGGTGAAATAAAATTCTTAATAATCCAAACATCTTTATTTTCTAATTGCTTTAATTCTAGATTATTTTTATCTTTTTTTATAAAAGTAGCAGATAATTCACCATTAATCTTTTTAGTATTATCATTGTATAGATTTTCTTTTATTAAAAATGAAATTATATCCCTGTAACTTATGTTATTATACTTTTCATCTTCGTTTATTTCTCTTATAATTTCACCATTTTTATCAAACTCTTGTGTGATACCGATAGGATTAATATCTAAAAAATATAATGTCTTTCTTTTTATTTTACAATTTGGATAAAATTCTTTATACAATGAAAGTAAAGGATGATCTCTTAAAATAGTTACTTGTATATAGTCTGATTCATTGTCTTTAATTGATTTAAAATATTCCCCACCTGATTCTACCACTTTATTTCCCAAATTGTCTGTATAAATGAACTTTCCAAATTCGGCATCTTTATCAAACTTTTTCTTATTAAAAGTATCTGGTTTAATATTTAGCATTTTTAAATATTCTTGATATTGTATAGTATCCATATCTTGTATCTTTTTTGTAGAAGAAATTTTTAATATTTTATCTTTTTCATGCTTATGACATGAGTAGCATAAAAAATAAAAAGATAATAGTAAATAAATATAATTCATTTTAATGAGTATTTTTTAAGTTAGCATTTAGTTTAATCATTTGCCATCTAAATAGTGTCCTACCTTCTACCGGAGTTCTAGATTTCCCCTCAATATCTTGATTCCAATGACAGTAATCCATAATATTATCGGTTTGCTGTGCCTTATATGTAAATTCAGCTCTTTGTCCATCAAATGTATGTGGTAGCCCCATTGCATGCATAGTTTCGTGTGCAATAGTAGATTTATCATGTCCCTTAAAAAGCATTACATGATTACAATTTAAAGTAGGAGAATATCCTTGTGTAATTAATCCAGATTTAGAATTTGGATAATAAATATCTAAAAAATATAATTTATAATAATCTCTATATTTATCTTTATATATAAAATTAAGGCATTCGTCTAAATAATCTTCTAATTTCTTTTTATTATATTTCCCTGTGGTTCTTTCTATTCCATTCGCATTACAATATTCATTTTCAATAATAGATTGCATATTCATTCCTACATGTACAACCTTACCATTTTTAGGAAAAGTATATGCTTGCTTCAACCCTTGTAAAAAGAATAATTCTCCGCCAGATACAGCTGAACCTTGTATTTCTCTACCTCTAAATTTAGCTTTAATTTCTACAAAAACAATAGGTATATACTTATATCTAGTAGGATCATTTGCTAAAATTTTAAGTCTACCACATACTTCATTATCTGCAACTACTTCTATAATCTGGTCTTTCTTAAAGCTTTTAATACACTCTAATTCAAATTTATTATTTATGCTATAAATTTGATTATCATTCCTTATCTCTAAGTTTGAATTTTTAAAATTAAAATAATTAAAATCAGATTTTTGTTGTCTAACAAATAATTTTTTAGGTTTCTTATTTATTTCTATTTTTAGATTAAGCTTATGTTTTTCCCCTTTAAGCATAGTCATTATTGGCATGGGATCTAAATACGGATTTCCTTTTATTTTAGATTTCCACGGGATAATAATCGATTTATATGTTCTTAATATTTTATTATACATATTCCAATCTTGTTTAAAAAATATACTCCAAGAGTTCGTATTAGGAAAAACTGTTGTATAAGATAAATCAGTGTAATATTTTCCTATTATTTTTCCAAACCAGCTGGGATCTGAATTTAATCCACTATCCCCCATTCTAAACCAATCAAAACCATATTCTCCTTTCCAATTACCATGCGGTCTGAACATGACCAAACATTTAGCCTTTATTTCTTCCCGTTGGGGTTCATAGGAATTGCTTATATTGCTCAAAGAATTTTTAGTTTCCCCTTTCATTTCAGCTATACCTTGAGAATTTAAGGTAGCAAGCTCATCGGAATGTAAGAATAATTTTTGTCCTCCCTGCACAAAGGTTTCCGGACTTTCTATCTTGATTTGGTTTTCAGAATTTATTAAGGCCTTTCCTGCTTGCGTATGAAAATAATTGCTGATTAATTGCTGCATAAAAGGAGTTTTTATTGAAATTTTCTGCATAATATCATAGGTGGCCTGATTCCCTACTGTAAAATTTAGATTATTCCCTACATTAACCTTCATATCCTCTCCGGCTGTAAATTCAATGTCTTTAGGAGCATTCACTTTTATGTTTCCCTTACCATCCATAAACATTGTATTGCCACTGG
>NZ_CAMLFD010000027.1:0-6093 GCF_946479295.1 uncultured Apibacter sp. | reverse complement strand
CTTTCAGGCAGCTTGGTCAGTATGAGGATGAGGAACTTGGAGGACTCTATTATAACCGTTTCCGATATTACGATAGTAATTCAGGAACTTATATAAGCAAAGACCCTATAGGACTCGCTGGGAATAACCCAAATTTATACGCCTATACTCACGACTCAAATACGATGGTCGACCCTTTCGGGTTGATGCCTAATACATGGAATGTTTTTCAAAAAAAATCTGCTGGTTTATTTAATAAAAATAAAAAAGCATCTGATGCGTATAAATTGTTTAAAGCGGAAGATTGGAAAGCATTAGAAGACTTTATGGGAAATGGATCTTGGCCGCCTAATCAAGGTTTTACAAATATTGAAGAAATAACATTGCCTGTAGGAACTAAATTAGATAGGTATGGCCATGAAGGGGGTAGGTTTTTGGCACCTTTAGGAGCAAGTTTTGAATCAAGAGCTCTTCCTATCTCTTCAAATGTTTCTAGTAATTTAAGGTTTTATGAAGTAATAAAACCACTAAAAGTAGATGCTGGCCCTGCCATACCTTGGTTTGGTCAAAAAGGAATGGGTACTCAATATTTTACAGGTGATAAGAATATTGCTCAATTAATTGAAGAAGGTTATTTAAAACGTATAGAATGCAAATAAAAAGAATACAGGATAAAAAAAACACCAAATATGAAAAATTATTTGATGGAACATTAGAATTATTATATAAACAGACTTTTATATATGATATAGATAATGAGCAAATTAAAATTAATTTTTCCGATTTTGAAAATAATTATTTATCAACATTTTCATTATTTAGTAAATCAGTTTTGATAAAAAAAAATCTTTTAAATATAGAAGATAAACAATTTTTTTATAATGAAATAGTAGAAAAATTAAAATTAAAATCTAAAATTCCTGAATATAATAATCCTGATGAATTAAAATATTATTATGTCAAAAATACAGACTTTTCTCCATGTTTTACCTTTAAAAGCATAAAAAATAAATATTTATTGTTTTGTTTTGGTGTTTCAGAGCTAAATCCAGGTAGATATGTTATATTATTACAGGGTATACTTGAAATAATAAATTAAAAACTAAACAAAAATCCAACTCAAAGAGTTGGATTTTTTTCTTTTATTTTTGCTCTATGCAATCAGAAAGCCTAATAATAGAAATCCAACTACTCAATACTTCATTACAAAACTGGCTAGTTTTAAAAAGTATTTTAGAACAGAAGTATGCTATTGAATATTTCGAAAAAGGAGATTTAAATTTTGAGCATTTAAATGTAAAATTAAGACCAAGCGGCGAGATAAAGGAAATTCTAAATCAAAAAGATATAGAAGATAAATGGTTATTGCTTAAAGAGGAACTTTCACCGGAAATGGGCGATACTCTGGAAGAAAAACAAATGCTGGAAGGAGGTGATAATGATTTTAAAAATTCACTTCCTTTATTAAAAAACAGTTTATTACACCGTTTGTTCTTTATGGATTTATATAAATCATACACAATTTCGGATACATTTTACAGTATTGCTCCTTTAAAATATACATCACAAATATTTAACCAGGAAGAGATATTTCTAATAACCAAACAAAAAATAGAAAAGAATAATTATTCAGTAAAAATTAAATTTTTTTCTGAAGCAGATATTGAAAAAAACAAACATCTCAAGGCTATTTATAATTCCAAACTAAGAGATTTTTTAAAACAGGAATTTAATTATCAGTTTACCTGGTCTTTGGAGTATACTTTTGATATGCAACAGGGAATCATGTTGGAATGTCATTCTAAAATAAAAGAACAAGCTGCAAATAATTATACACATCTCACAGAACATAAAATAAGTTTAACCGAAAATTTAGAAAATATATGAGCAAATTATATGTGCCGGACGGGGCATGGCTGGTATGTTCTAAAGGTATGAAAAAGCAGCAAATAGCTGTAACCAGCCATAATAAAGTATTTATAGCAGGAAATCATTTGAAAGCTACCATTGAAGACCGGCCGGGAGGTAATTTTGTTTGCGGTAGAATGGCTATAGCCGGAGGTATCATTGGGGCGGTAGTCGGTGTTGTTTTAGTTGCCGGTTCAGTATTAACTGGAGGAGCATTAGCAGTTGCTGCTTGTGCAGCAGCAGGAACTGCAGCAGGATTAGGGGTTTCTCTAACACCTTCCATTTGTGGAATGTTATTACACAAATGGCAACCTTATGATACCAATGTGCTAACTGCAAATATTCCCCCGTTATTGGAAAATTCACAAATTCCCTGTCGATTAGGAGGTACAGTCATAATTCTTTATTCGGAAAAAGCTGCTGATGAATTTACAAATATTACTATAGGTAGCACACTTATTGATGTAGTAGGAGTAATAGCTCTTTCATATTTAATATATCCAGCTTTAAGCGCATTGGGTAATACCGCAGTATCTGCTAAGGCTATAACTATTGAATTTGGGTTAGGCGCTGGAGCTAATTATTTAGGTGGATTTGCTATAAGTGCGGGTACAGCATATGGGATTGGATGGGGTATAGATAAAGGTAAAAATATTGCATATGGAAATATACCTACAAGTGATGGAAATACAGTTAAAGATTATATTGGTGGATTTGAAAGTGATCCTTTAAAAGTAGTAGAAAATACAGATATATCAAAATCACCAGACACCGGTAAAGAAGTGTATGAACATGTTAATGATGCTGGAGGAGCAGCAGATGTAGGCCAAAAAAATGTAGGTAATCGGACTTCTCAAGTTGTTACGAATGAGAAATCCAGTTCTGTTAGGTTAGATGATATAGAAGAAAACGGCCCAACTATTACAAACCAGAGTGGAAAAATAGACGGAGCTATTGTAGGAAAAACTCAAACGAAAACTAGTCATATAGAAGTAACCAATCAGGATTATGGAGGCCGCTATCAGGAAGTGGATAGGCATTCTATTACTGTAAACTCGCAATATAATCCTATTGGAAAGTCAGAAATTGTTCCTTCATTAGGAAATGCTGTTAAAAATACAGTTAAAGATCAAAAAGGTCTTCCTTCTTTTGGTAAAAGTGGACCTCAAGGAGGTGGAATATTTTTAGGATTAATTCAAGATGCATATAAAGGTATTACTAACTTTATATTAAAAGAACAAGCAGAAGATTTACAAAAAGCTCTACTAGATGAAGAAGTTAAAGCTAGAGCTAAAATTAATGTATTAGCAGGTAAAGATTAGATTAATATATGAACAAAATAACTAACCTTACATTACATTTATTTTCTGTAAATGTTGTGATTTTATACTTTATATGGAGTGTAATAAATAGCATTTATGATTTTAGTCATTTGACTTTCTTACAATGGAAAGGTGCACAAAATAAGACAGAAGTATATTCAAGCCGAAGAAGCACAACTGTTACTTATGCTTACGAGAAGGAAGGAGTAAGAATAAGTCGTGAATATCCAGGTTTATTTGAGGGTATAAATACCTGGCTATGGAATATAGATAAAAAAAAGAATAAAGAAAATATATCTTTTTATATAAGAGATAAAGATTATATTAAAATAAAAAATAAAACGATAAAATATCGAAAAGATATATTTGGCAATAATCTTAAAGAAAAAGAGTCTGTTCCTTTTTTTGGTTTACGAAAAATAAATTCTAAATCAAATAAAATAATATTATTTTGTGATATTTGGAAATATAACTTTTCTATTATTTCATCTTTAATTATTATTTTATTTCCTTATATTTTAATATTTTTATTAAAAAAAATATTCAAAAAAAATATAAAAATAAGTGATAACATAGAATTACAAAAAAAAATTGGAGGTTTCATAATAATTTATTTTATAATATTTTTTTTTAATCTCATAATATGAAAAAAACAATACAAATACTAGTAGGGATTATTGCTTTTGCATTTTTAATAGTCATAATAAAAAAGAATTTTTTCGCAGTTGAAAATAATTATGAAAAAGGAATTGAATTTATAAATAAAAAAGAATTTGAAAAATCTATCCAATATCTTAAAATTGCTGATTTCCAAAAATATCCAGAAGCATATTTTGCTTTAGGAGAAGCATACTTACGGACAGATCAATATGATAAGGCTTTAAATAATTTTATTAAAACATATGAATTGAATGTTTTAAATAGTAATGATGATAATTATAGCTATCTTGTAAATATGATAGGAGTTCTATATCTATATAAAGATGTAAAAAAATCAAGATTTTTTTTGGAAAAAGCTCACAAACTTGGAAACTTAAATAGTAAAAATAATTTACAAATATTAGATTCCTTAGAACAAGTACAAAAAAATGCTCCTGATATAAATCAATAATTTTATGACGGCCCAACTATTACAAACCAGAGTGGAAAAATAGACGGAGCTATTGTAGGAAAAACTCAAACGAAAACCAATCATATAGAAGTAACCAATCAGGATTATGGAGGCCGCTATCAGGAAGGAAACAGGCATACTATTACGAGTAACTCTCAGTACAGTTCTATAGAAAAATCAGATGCATTAAAAATGTCAGGACAAGCATTATTAAATTTTGGTAAAGATCAAATCAGTAGACCAAGTTTGGATAAGGATGGTACAAAAGGAGGAAATTTATATTTTGGATTATTGCAAGACTTAGCAAAAGCTATTAGTAATTTTTTGCTTGAAGGGCAAGCAAAAGATGTATTAGAAGCAATGAAAAAAGAGGAAGCAGAAGCACGTGCTAAAATTAATGTTATTGCAGGAAATGATTAATGCAAAAAAATACTATATAATTGAAAAATTATTTTCAACCTTATGGCTTATTTATTTTATATATTCATTATCTTTAACCCTATATGATATTGTTTCAATTGATAAAATCGACTGGTATCAGGCTAAAAATATTAGTTCTTCCTATAGTGGTTATAAAGCTACAATAGTTACTTATAGTTATGAAAAAGGCAATGTACAAATAGCTAGACAATATGGTTATTTTACTCAAGGATTAACTGTTTGGTTATGGGGAATAGATAAGAAAGCGGACAATATGGATATATCTTTTTATGTAAAAAAGAAAGATTATGATAAAGTAATCAATAATATGCCTTCATATCATGCTTTATGGTTTTCTAATAAGAAACAAGCGGATACGATTCCTTTTTTCGGGTTACGAAAAATTAATCAATCACCCAATAAAATTATACTTTTTTTCGATTTATTAAAGTATAATTATTCAATTATTTTAGGTTTATTACTTTTTTTTATGCCTACATTAATTACAACAGTGTTTAAACAAAATATAAATGTAAAGGATGCTACTAATAGTAGATATGTATATATTATAACAATTATATTTTCTATAACACTCTTTCTCCGATTTTTAATCTAAATTAAAAAATAATGAAAAAAATATATTTATTTATTAGTTTTTTAGCTATCCCTGTTTTTATTGGAATGGTTAAACTTTTTTTATTTACAGATTCTAACGAAGAAAATTTTACTAAAGGTATAAAAGCATTTGATACAGAAAATTATAATGCAGCAATTATATATTTTAATTGGGTTGATAAAAAAAAGTATCCAGAAGTAATACATTATTTAGGAGACAGCTATTTGAAAATAGGCGATGTATCTAATTGTATACAATTATTACAGGAAGTATACGATAAAAAAAGTGTAAATAATATGAATGAATTGTCAAAACTTGTAAATTTATTAGGAATAGCATATTCAAAAAATAATGATTTGAAACAAGCTCGATTTTACTTTTTAGAAGCAAAAAAGTTAGGAAATCAAAATAGCTTAAGAAATATACAAATATTAGATTCCTTAGAACAAGTACAAAAAAATGCTCCTGATATAAATCAATAATTTTATGACGGCCCAACTATTACAAACCAGAGTGGAAAAATAGACGGAGCTATTGTAGGAAAAACTCAAACGAAAACCAATCATATAGAAGTAACCAATCAGGATTATGGAGGCCGCTATCAGGAAGGAAACAGGCATACTATTACGAGTAACTCTCAGTATGATCCTAACTCTTTTGATATGAAAACGGTGAATAATTATATAAATAGATCTTTTTATAGCTCTTTAGATGATAATTTTAGTAGACCAAATATA
>NZ_CAMLFD010000026.1:0-7277 GCF_946479295.1 uncultured Apibacter sp. | reverse complement strand
CCCTATTTACTTAACATACACTAAAATCTTAAACCTATTGGGGATAACCTTGTTTTTATTTATATATTTGTTATTATAATACCAAATAAATGAATAAGGCACATCAATACCAATTAGAAAATAAACAAAGATATTTAGACGAATTATTTGAAATATTAAGAATCCCTTCTATCAGTGCAGATTCTTCTTACTCGAAAGAAATAATAAACTGTGCAGAAACCATTTCTAAAAATTTAAGAGAATCAGGATTAGATCATGTTGAAATTTGCCAAACTAAAGGAAATCCTGTAGTTTATGCAGATAAAATTATTAATTCAGAACTTCCAACAGTTTTAGTTTACGGACATTATGATGTACAACCAGCTGATCCCTTAAATTTGTGGGAATCTGATCCCTTTGATCCAATTATAAAAAAAACTGACATACATCCTGAAGGAGCAATTTATGCTAGAGGTTCAGCAGATGATAAAGGACAGTTTTTTATGCATGTAAAAGCAATAGAATCTCTTATTAAAACAGATACATTACCATGTAATGTTAAAATTATTGTTGAGGGTGAAGAAGAAGTTGGATCGGTTAACTTAGGAAGTTTTTTAAAAGAAAATACTAGTAAACTGTCTTGCGATATAATTCTCATTTCAGATACTCATATTTTCTCGAATCAAATTCCAACCGTAACTACAGGATTAAGAGGTTTGAGCTATGTAGAAGTAGAGTTAGAAGGGCCCAACAGAGATTTGCATTCCGGATTATATGGAGGAGCTGTTCCCAATCCAATTAATGTGCTTTCATCTATGATTGCGTCTTTAATTGATAAGGATGGGAAAATTACAGTTAAAGGATTTTATGATAAAGTTATTGAATTAACTCCGGAGGATAGGGCAGAATTAAATAAACTTCCATTTAATGAAGAAGAATTTAAGAAATCAATCGGTTTAAATGATACTGAAGGTGAAAAAGGATATAATTCGCTTGAGAGAACATCTATACGTCCAACACTTGATGTAAATGGTATATGGGGAGGCTATACAGGAGAAGGAGCTAAAACTGTTATACCTTCAAAGGCTTATGCAAAAATATCAATGAGACTGGTTCCGGATCAAAATCCGGAAGAAATAACCCAACTGTTTACTGAACATTTTACATCTTTAGCCCCTAAAAGTGTGAAAGTAACTGTTACTCCTCATCATGGAGGAAATGCTTATGTTTTACCTTCCACTGATCCAGGTTATAAAGCTGCAAAATTGGCGATGGAAAAAACTTTTGATAAAGAAGTTTTACCTTATAGAACAGGAGGAAGTATTCCTATTGTTTCTTTATTTGAAGAAGTGTTAGGAGCTAAATCGGTTTTAATGGGATTTGGATTAGATAGTGACGCCATTCATTCTCCAAATGAACATTATGGGGTATTCAATTTTTATAAAGGAATTGAAACCATTCCTTATTTCTTTAAATACTATACTGAAAATCTTAAAAAGAAAAATTCATAGATAAATTTCAATTTAAATTATATTTTCCAATCTGCAAATTTAATAACATAGATATATGATAGAATTATTTTTGGTTTTAATAGGTGGTATAATTTTTTTGTTACTAGGAATTTATATAGGTAAAAAAATAAATTATATATCTGATCAATCCGAAAAAATTCTTTTAAATGAAAAAATAAAGGAAATAAATAATAAATTAATTATTTCTGAGAAAGCGTTGGAAAATGAATTATTTGTAAAGGAAAATATTTTAAAAGAGCGAGAGCAATTGCTTTTAGAATTAACACGAAAAGATGCAGATTTTGAAAATTTAGTACATAAAAATCAGGAACAAAAACAGGAGATAATAGAGATTCAAAATAATCTTAGGAAAGAATTTGAAATTATAGCCAGTCAAATTTTAGAGCAGAAAACAGAAAAGTTTACAGAACAAAATAAACATAATATAAAAAATATACTGGATCCTCTACAAGAAAAGATTGCAATATTTGAGAAAAGAGTTGAAGATAGTCAAAAAGAGAATATAGGTATATATGTCTCGTTGAAGGAACAGTTGCAGTATTTACAAAACCAGAATATAAGAATATCACAAGAAGCAGAAAATCTAACTAAAGCCCTTAAAGGAGATACTAAAATTCAAGGGAATTGGGGAGAATTAGTATTGGAAAGGGTTCTTGAAAAGTCAGGATTGGAAAAAGATAGAGAATATTTTATACAGGAAAGTTTATATTCTGAAGAAGGTAAGCGGTATATTCCTGATGTAGTTATACATCTTCCGGACAACAAAAAGATGATTATAGATTCCAAAGTTTCCCTTATCGCATATGAAAGATATATAAATGATGATAACGAAGAGGATAAAAATAATTATTTAAAAGATCATATTAATTCTATAAAAAAACATATTCAACAATTATCATCTAAAAATTATCATAACTTATATGCCGATAATACCTTAGATTTCATACTACTGTTTATTCCAATTGAAACTGCTTTTTCTGTAGCCTTAAATCAAGATTCATCTTTATATAATAAAGCATTTGAAGAAAATATAGTAATCGTTACACCTTCCACACTTTTAGCTACTTTAAAAACCATAGATAGTATGTGGAATAACCAAAAGCAACAAAAGAATGCTTATGAAATAGCTAAAACAGCCGGAAACCTGTACGATAAATTCGAAGGTTTCTTACAAGATTTACTGCGTATTGGAAAAAAAATGGACGAGGCTAAAAATGAATACGGGCAGGCTATGAATAAATTAGTTGAAGGTAGAGGCAACATCGTTTCTCATATAGAGAAATTAAAAAAAATGGGAGCAAAAGCAAACAAAACTTTGCCTGAAGAAATCGTTAATAAAGCTCAAATTATAGAGGGTGATTAATAAGTATTAAAAAAAAACAGTAAAAAATATTTCCTTTAAAATTATAATTAAATTAATAAGGCAATTAAAATATTAAAATAAATGAATAGTAAAAGATTATTTTTGATATTACTAAATCTATTATCATGTACAATCATATTTGCCGGCACCCATAAACCTGAAGAAGAAAAAACTACCAAAGAGTTTAGGGCAGTATGGGTCGCTACATTTTTAAATATTGATTGGCCTTCCAAACCCGGATTACCTTCTGAACAGCAAAAAGAAGAATTTATAACCTTGCTCGATAATGTAAAAAAATGGAACATGAATGCTATAATTGTTCAGGTAAAACCGGCCTCTGATGCCTTATATCGTTCAAAATTAAGTCCGTGGTCGGGTTATTTATCTGGAACCCAAGGAGTAGATCCAGGATATGATCCGCTCGGATTCATGGTAGATGAAGCACATAAAAGAAATATTGAAATACATGCCTGGTTCAATCCATTTCGACTTTCTTCTGTAAATGCAAATTGGAGTTCATTGGCAACCGATAATATTGCTTTTAAACATCCTAACTGGGTAGTTAGATATGCAAATCAATTATATTTAAATCCAGGACTTCCCGAAGTACGGGATTATGTTATAGAGTCTATTATGGAAGTTGTTGAAAATTATCAAGTAGATGGAATTCATTTAGACGACTACTTTTATCCCTATAAGGTTGGCAAGTTAGATTATCCGGATTTTGCCGCCTATTCCAAATACGGAGTTACATTTGCTAGTAAAGCAGATTGGAGAAGAAATAACATTAATACTTTTGTAGAGAAATTATATAAAAATATAAAATCCAAAAATAGTAATATTGAATTTGGGATTAGTCCTTTTGGAGTTTGGAGAAATCAAAGCAACGATCCAAAAGGCTCTAAAACCAAAGCATTACAAAATTATGACGATTTATATGCAGATGTTCTGTTATGGATGAGAAAAGGTTGGTTAAATTATGTAGCACCTCAATTGTATTGGCACAGAGGACATAATCTTGCCGATTATTCTACTTTAGCAGAATGGTGGAGCCTTATGGCAAAAGAAACCAACACCAAACTTTATATAGGAATGGCCGCGTATAGAGTAAATCAATGGAAAAATCCCAATGAGCTTATAGAGCAAGTTTATTATAATAGAGAATTTCCGGAAATAAAAGGAAGTATATTTTTCAGTTACAAATCCTTAGCAAACGATCCCAAACAAGTGCTAACCAATTTAGTTACCGGCCCTTTTGCAGAATAAGTTTCTGTATATATCTGGGACAATATAAATATATATTCTAACGAGCGGCTATCGTTAAAATACTATCTAAAATATCAAATAATTATGACAAATATATATTCAAAAGCTTGGTGTTGGCAACATAAAGGTGAACCAGGCGAACTAATTCTTAAAGATTTTAAATTAAGAGATTTAGAAGAGGATGAAATATTAGTCCAAAATTCTGTAATCGGTCTAAATCCTGTGGATTGGAAACTTATATCTTCAGGAAATCCCAGTTGGAATAAAAATCAAATTCCAGGAGTAGATGGAGCCGGTATCGTTGTGAAAACCGGTAGCAAAATGAAGCAGATGCAAATCGGGGCGAGAGTATGTTATCATTCAGACCTTACTCAACAAGGAAGTTTTGCTACCCACACTATTATCAAAGGGAATAGATGCATGCAAATTCCTGAAACGCTAAGTAATTTTGCTGCTGCAGCATTTCCTTGTCCAACTTTGACAGCCTGGCAGTCATTTTGTAAAATTCCCGATTTGGTTAATAAAAACGTATTAATTAGTGGAGCCGGTGGTTCTGTTGGATACCTACTTACGCAATTAGCATTAAACGCAGGAGCTAAAGTTTATGTTACCTCAGATGTACATCATCATCACGAATATTATAAAATGGGAGTTGTCAAAGCTGTAGACTATAAAAATAATAATTGGAATCATGAAATTAAAGAGATTTTACATGGAAATCTATTTGATGTCATATTCGATACCGTTAGTGGGGCACATGCGGCTTCATTGCTTCCTTTAATTGCTTATTATGGACATATGGTTGCTATTCAGGATCGGGTAGCAGAGAATACTTTACCTCCTTTTACCACCTGTGTATCCTTACATGAAATAGCATTAGGAGCATTTCATCAGTATGCTACCAATAGGCAAATTGCACAACTTATGGAAGACGGAGAAAACCTTTTACAACAGATAAGTAATGGAAAATTAAAGCAGAGGGACCAAAAAATTAATTCATTTGAAAATTTACCTGCTCATCTTGCTGATATGAAAAAAAATAATTCTTACCATAAGTATTTGATTGAATTATAAACATCGTAGATATATTTGAATAATGATTATTATACCAAATATTATTATACATAATCATTATTAGCTATAATATAAATTTGGATATATAATATAAATAAAAAAAAGAGATTAATTCAATCTCTTTTTTTTATAAATTAAACCTATCTTATCCAATAATATTCAATATCCAAATCTTTATATTATTTTATATTTATTGTGTAATAAGTATAAAATATATGAAATATTATTTATAAAAAGTGTAATAAATTCGTTCATTTATTTTAATTATATTTGTCCTGAAACGAACTACATAAACAATGTCTTATAAAAGTTACAAAGTAAAAAAAGGAGATACTCTGCAACGCATTGCCGAAATATTTCAAACAACTGCCAAAGCCCTTAGGGAATATCATAATTTACATTGCGAATTAAGTAATCTATTACCCGGTGAAAACATGATCCCCTCCCATATAAAAGAAATACTTATACGAGAAGAAGAAGTTATCCAGGATGGATTAGTAAAAAATCAAAATCAATTTTCCTTAGAAACCGGGGGAAAGTATGAAGTAGAAATCAAGAATGCATTATTTATTAAAGACGATCTTATAAGTACATATGAGACAGAGAATCTATGGGAATTCTCTAAGAATTCTAACGGTATTGAAATAACAATTACAGACAAAAAAATATTAAAGAGTACTGCACAACTGCAACCACTTTTGGAAATTATTAATACGATTAATAAATCAACGGATCATTTACAATTGGCTTTAAATAAAGATAATACCATACGAGAAGTACTTAACAAAACAGAAATTTTAGAAAAATGGGAAGAAATTAAATTCAAATATGTAAAATTCCATGAAATGCAAGATGATTTTGTGAAAATTATAGTTGAACAATACGATAAGGCATTTCAAAATATAACAAACCATATAAAAGAGAATTTATTATATCAAGTAATTTTATTTCCAAGTGGCACATTGAAGCATCCGGTACTTTATCCTATGTCTTTGAAAAATAATATAGTGGTTAATTCCTTACTATTTCCTGAAAATAATATAGCTTATGATTGGAAATATACCTCCAAGGAAACGAAAGATCATTTTGTCTTTTCTCTTACCGCTGAAGCACCGTCTAATAAATTGCAACATTTTAAAGAATTATATGAAAAAGGATATAAATCGATTTTGCACGCCTCTTTTTCTCCAGTTTTTATACTAGAGTCCAAATATTTTTACAATAAGAAAACTCTAAAATTGGAAAATGCAATAATATATGCGAAAGAACAAATGAGTAAAGAATTACTTTACATAGTTCGATATAAATTGACACTTATATCTCATGATGAATCCACAGAAAATTTTGTGGAAATGAATGAAGAAGAATGTAAACCCGTTAAAATTTTTAACGAAGAGTTGAAAAGTAGATTTTTATTTGATTGAACATTGCATTAAGTACTAGTCTAAATTATAAATATATATGCTTAGAACTTCCCATAAAACTAAAAATAAATTATTAACCGTTATAATTTTGATATTAAGCATGACAATACTATCCTCTTGCTATGATCCGATAAGAAGTAAAAATCGCAGGAAATACACACCGGAATATTGTTTTGAAAAAGAAAAGCAACCTTTGGCAGAAGCCATCTATAAAGGGAACACAAAAGAGATAAAGCGTATAATAGCAGAAAATCCCTTAGAAATAAATGCCCTGAGCAAAAAAAGCGGGTTTCGGTATTTGTATTATGCCTGTTTGATGGAAGACCTTTCTGCCGTAAAAACATTGCTAAGCTTGGGGGCAGATCCCAATAAAATTTCAATAAATAAAACGGGGAAAAAACCAGGGTTAAAAAGAACCAATATATCCTTTGCAGTAGGCAGGGGGAATTTAAAACTAACAAAGTTATTATTGGAAAACGGCGCCAATCCCAATACACCCGTAGGCTTGTTACCGCTAAATCTAGCGATGTCACATGAAAATATGCAGAAATATTTTGATTTATTATTCAGCTATGGAGCCGATGCCAATTATAAAGAATACGGAAGTTGTGAAAATGCAGCGCAGATAGCCCTATCAGG
>NZ_CAMLFD010000025.1:0-7378 GCF_946479295.1 uncultured Apibacter sp. | reverse complement strand
TCTTCCTTATTAGAATTAACTAAATTCTTTTTATCTAAAGGCTTCATAAGATTTGATTTTTATGTTAAATTAGGAGTAAAATATTTAAAAATAATTATAATGTAAATATAATTATTTTTATTTATATAAATATAAAATAACATTTATTATATACTATAATGCTGAATAATGACCAATATATTCCATTATGAGGTGCTATCGTTAGCAGTTTTCACTAGATTATGGGGAAGTGATTTAATAATCAAGATTATCTGTTAAAAAAGTTATCATATAATAAAAATAAAATTATTAGCTATAATTAAATATAGCTAATAACTTAAAGAAGAAATCTTATTATTTCTAATTTTAAAAAATGATGTAGGGCATTGTCTACCTAAAAAAAATACAATTAAATAAATTGTATTTTTTTATTATTTACTTGAATGATTTTATAAATAAAATAATAATATAGGCTAAAAAAAATTGTATACTTTTATATATAGTTGTGTGTGTTTATTTATTTAATTAAAATTATTTTTGCTTATTTCGTAATTCTCAGGATTTAGATTACTTATATATTTTTGATCTGCATCTTTTTTCAATCCTTGAATAAACTCATCAGAAACTTTGTAATAGTTTTTTAATATATATATTAATTCTTTAGATTTTTTTTGATCTTTTAAAAGGTAATATAATTTAAATAGTATTATATTTTCATCATAAAAATTATCTTCATAATTTCCTTTAAAGAAAATATCTAGAGTTTGTTTTTTATGTTCAATAATCTTAATTGCCTTCATATATTGATCCGTATAAATATAAGATTCAAACAAAGGATTCCATAGAGAATACAGCCATTTAAAGGTTGAGCTATAATTTTTTTTGTCAATCAAATCAAAATTTTTATATGAAAATACTAATTCACAATGTTTAATAGTCTCTTGGTAACGTTTATTTTTGTAGAAGTAAAGCTTTATTAATTGGTTTCGAGCGTCGAAATAATCATAATCTATATCAAGAGCTTTTAGATACATTTTTTCAGCATCATTTAGTTTTTCTTGTTCTTCGTATATTAATCCTTTTATTAACAAACAGAATTTTTTATATTCAGGATGGCTAAGTATAGTATTTTCAATATGATTTAATAATGTATCAAGATTTCTGTTACTATAATAGGTTTGGGCAATTTCCTGAAAAAAAGTGACATTTGGATATTGATTAGCTAATTGATGTAAAATATAGAAACAATCGCTAAATTTTGCAAATTCTTCATAGTTTTTCAATTGGAATAATAGTCTTTTTGAGTCTTTTTTGTTCATAATTTACTGAGAACTTTTATGTAATTTAGTTTATTTATTAAGTAATTAATTTTTTAATAGGCTCTTCTTATTCATTTTTAATTCGGTATTTAGATGTTTTATATAATTAAAATCCATATGATTTTTTCATCCAGACATAGTATTAAATTTTTGAAAAATTAGTTTGCATAATGTAACTAGGTGCGGCACATAGTTATTAAGAGGCTGTGAAATAAATGCTTATTAACTATCCCTAATAAAATTGGATATCTTTTATAACTATTAAAATATTTCAGGTCTATAAGCTCCTCTTGAAATTAAATAACCTTTTGAGTTCATGTATAGATTTATGCTTTTTCAGAGAAAGGTGAAGATTTTTGAAATTCTCGTATTTCTATTGCATAGGTTAATAAATTAAAAGGCTTACGATTTTTAAATGAGTAATTTTAAATATCCATTATTTATTTGTTTGTTTGAAAATTTAAAAAAAATCTGGATGGAAGTATATATTATGATTTTAACTTCAAACTTTTTATGATGAGAAAATCTTTCAATATTATATCTCTTGCTGTAATTATATTTTTTTTGGTGATTTTAAGAAAATTGTGAAAAAAAATGAATATATATCTGATACATTGATTCATTTTATTGATCTCAATAGAATTGTCTACACTTATAGTAAAGTTGTAAATATTCAATATTGCAGAATTTTTTTTAACTAATGAATTCATAGGCAAGTTGTTTTATATAATTAAAATTAAACTTATTTGAAGTTAATCTTATATAATATATTAATCAAATATAGTTAATTTATTCTAAAATGAGTTGTAATATATTTTTATAATTAAAAATATACTTTAATTTAACTTAATTAGTGAATACGAAGGATAAGATAATGTTTAATATTTATATTATTAAAAAATTGATTTAATTATTAGGACATATATTGATTTAAAAATGTAAAAAGCTACATTATAAATGTAGCTCATGAGTAAATTATATATTTATTTTTAGTGTTTACCTTATGGACGGACTTATTCCAAAATTGTTAATAATTGAAAATTTATATATATTATCCCAATCAAAAATATCTGAATTGTTAATAACGTAGCTAGTAAATTTGATCAATCCAAGAAATTTGTGTTGAAAATAATATAGATTGTAACGTTCGCAATTATTTGCTTCGATAACTAAATTTGTTGAAAAATGTGCTAGATTGACTTTATCGTTAACAAATCTTGATAAAGCTAATTCGTAAACATTATTTTCAAGATAATCATCCAAGTCAAGAAAATTTATATAGTGGTCTCTGGCATTTTCTATGCCCATATTTCTTGCAGATGACAGCTCCCCATTAAATTTATTAAAGATTTTTATTCTAGAGTCTTTTTTAGCGTATTTGTTTAAAATAATATGTGAATTATTTTTTGAACCATAATTTATGCAGCGTATTTCAATATCATTGAGAGTTTGGTTAACAAGACTATCCAAACATTTTCTTAAATATTTTTTTGTATTATAGGCAGGCACAACAATAGTTAGTTTATGTTGCAAAATTAAATATTCCTATTTAGATAATGATAAATGCATATTTTTTTTTCATAAATGAAAACGAAAATAATATTCTATTGGGTATCGTTTCTTGCTTTAATTTAACAAATACAACTTTCTTATTTACCTTAAATTTAATTTTATAAGGTTGTTTTAACTCTGCATGGATAATTTCATCGTTACTGTCATCTTTCCAAGAAGCATAAAATTCATGAACACAATAATTATCATAGCCTTCAATTTTTTCGCAAAAATAATGGGAAGGAAAAATGACTTCTTTTGACGAAATATTTAAAGTATCAAATTTATTATATGGTTCGGCTACTAATTTTTTATTTTTTAATATAGTGGTTATTCTTTTAACATTAGTTGTTACATCTGGCTTCCCTTTTATAATAAACTTATCATTTTTATATGAATCTAAAATTTCTTTAATAAAAAGATTATTTTTAGCAGCTCCTAAAGTTGCCGTAGAAATAGGATGGATTATTTCTCTCCAGTTTTCGTAACATGAAAAAAAATCTAAATTGAGAAGAGGATCAAAAGATTTAGATAGAGTTATATCTGTATCTAAATAAATTCCACCTTCATTATATAAAGCGTAAACCCTAAAAAAGTCAGCAACAAATGCAAATTTCTTAGCCTGATATGCTTCTTTGACGTATTGATTGTTTATTAAGTTAAGATGACTATCGTTCCACTCTACAAACTTATAATCAGCAAGTTTTTTTTTCCAATCTTGGATATTATTTAAAACTTTTATTGGCATAGGATTATTACCGAACCAACAATAATGTATTATTTTAGGAATCATAATTAATAAAAATCTCCGTCATTTTAGTGTTAGTTGTTACATTTTAACTAATGTATTAGGAATAGCTTTTTGATTGGATATAACTATATTATAAGATTTCTAATTTCAAAAATAATTAAAATAAAATTATTTAGCCAGTATATATTTTATCGTGATCACTTCATTGTTATTTATTATAACTTTTTTAGGATATTTAGGGTGTAAGTCTTTATCATACTCATATTTGTAAGTTGCCCTATTTTTGCCGATGATACAATTATTAACTAAATTGTTAGAAAAAGGTAAGTTTCCTTCTAGCGCTACAAATAACCATTTTGGCGTTTTTGTATTGCTCATTATACCTGTTAAATTATTATAATCATAATGCTCTTTATTAGATTCAATTAAATTACCTTTTTTGTCATACTTACAAATATTGGTTTTTATTTCCCTTGGATCTTCACTTTTAATCAGTTTATCGCCTGAAACTGATAAAGTTCTTGTGTAAGGTTCAATTTCAGGATAATTCGGCGGATGAATTGTCTTAAAGGTCCTATGTTCCAGTATGATATTCGATTTCTTATACTCATAGGTATATAGCTGTGTGCCTTTAGCATTTTCAATAGAATAGGTGTTTACATTTCCATTACTTTCATTATAAGTGATACTTTGAGTACTTATTATAGAATCTGAAATCGAAGATTCTACATATATTAATCTATTTAAATTATCGAAATGAAGGGTTGTGGTAGTGGTTATTTTAGCACCGGTATTTCTATCTGTTGTCGTTTGAATATATTCTGAAGGTAATAAGCCTTTGTAGATATCAAATCCTTGATTCGGATAAGGTTCAAAATTTTCATCTCCACAGGAGAAAAAAATGAAGAAACAGAAAAAACTAAAAATTAATAAAGCCGTATTCTTCATACTTATTTTTTTTCAAATATAATATATTTGTATTTTATATAAATATAATTTTATATAATATAATAAAAAAATATAAGGTGGCTTATCATAATGATTTTGGAAGAGAAGCAGAAAGAAAAGCATCTCATTATCTGTTAGAGATAGGATACGAGATAATGGAAAGAAATTGGAGATTTGGAAAAGCGGAAATAGATATTATTGCTAAAGATAATGCGGAAATTGTTATGGTTGAAGTTAAAGCTAGGAATTACACAAGAATTATGGATCCTAAAGATGCTGTAAATCTCCAGAAAAGAAAACTTTTAATTAAAGCTGCCAACGAATATGTTCAAACTAACAATCTCGATTTTGAAGTACGATTTGATATTATTTCTCTGCTAAAAAAAGAACACATTTGGATGATAGAGCATACAAAGCACGCTTTTACGATTTTGTTATAAATAAAAATCTTTAGTCAAATTTTTATATTCTTCTGACCAAATGCGTGGTTTTTCTTCTATAACGAATTTTTTTAGAGTAATTTTTTTATTATTTCTGCAAAGTTCAACAAAAACCCTTTTAATCTTGCCATTTTTTATGCCCATTATATATATTATTTTTTCGGGAAATAGATTATAGCGTTTAGTAAGTTCTATAACTTCCTGCTCGTTTTCAATCGGGAAAATGTATCCAATCTTTCCTTTTTCGGATAATAATAATGCGGACATTCTAATTAAATCTTCATAATTCAGTTTTATTTGATGCCTGGCTATCGGATGTATTTGATGTAATTTTTTAGATATTTTAAAATACGGAGGGTTACATATTATATAATCGAACTTTTTATCTGTGTTTAAACTTATTAAATCAGCATGTATACAAGTTATATTATTTGAAAAAGGGGAATTTTTGAAATTTTTCAAAGCAAGTAAATATGCGTTTTTTTCAGAATCAATAGCAGTAATTTGAGAATAGGGATTCCTTTGAGCACACATTAATGAAAGGATTCCTGTACCTGTGCCAATATCAAGAATTGCAGCAGCTTCGTTAAGATTTGCCAAACATCCTAATAATACGCTGTCTGTACCCACCTTAAAAACGCTATTGTCTTGAAGTATATGAAATTTTTTAAATTTAAAAATATTATCCATTTTTTGGAATTTCAAATTTGAAAATAGTTCCTTCTCCCTCTTCAGAAATGAAGGTAATGGAACCATTGTACTCCTCTATAAGCTTTTTTATTATAGCTAAACCCAATCCGCTACCCTTTGTTTTCGTAGAAAAATGAGGGGTGAAAATTTTTGTTTGAATTTCTTTAGGGATTCCACTTCCATTATCAATAACAGAAAAATATACCATTCGTGAATCTTGTCTTATTTTTACTATAATATTGGGCGTTCTTCCTTCAGGAATGGATTGAAATGCATTTTTTATTAAATTAGTCAGTATACGGTTCAATAAATTAGGGTCAATATTTAATAGGATAACATCTTCAAGTATATCCAGCAAAATTTGTTGTGAAGGAAATATTTCCAAAGAAACTTTTACTACTTGTATAATATTTAAATTTTCATCTTTTTTTACGGGCATTTTAGCAAAGTTGGAAAAGGCTCCGGCTATCGATGAAATAGTGTCAATTTGCTGTATAAGAGAGCGAGTTAATGAATCCAGCTTTTCATGAATTTGAGGGTCATTGGGGTTGAACCTCATTTGAAAGCTTTGAATTTCTAGCCGCATAGGGGTAAGCGGGTTTTTAATTTCATGGGCAACCTGTTTTGCCATTTCTTTCCAAGCGTTGTCCTTTTCTTTTTTTACAAGTGCATCCGTTTGTTCCCTAAATTTACTAAGCATGATGTTGTAGGCTTTAACCAAAGGACTTATTTCATCAATATAATTGTATAAAATTGGTCTATTATGAGTAAGAGCACCGGTATCCCTTAGGCGGTAAGCAATATCTTTAATTTTTCGAGTTAAGGATAATGAAAAGAACCAAGAAAAAATTCCACTAACAATTAATACGATAAGCATAATTATTAAATATCTATATAATAAGGAATAAAAATCTTTTCTTAGAAATGCCTCATCATGTAAGAAAGGAAAATTTATGATCGTAATAGGTTGATAATCATTGTTGTATATATATCTATAGACAGAGGTATAAGTATCTTCAGAATTAGGAAACTTATTGTTAACTTCTATACGATCATTGTTAACATTTAAATTTTTTAAAATTTCTTTTGGAACAAATTCGGTTTTAGGGTTTGGTAGTTTGTTTCCTATGATATATTTTCCATCTAGAGAATAAAAGTTTATATCAATATTGTTTATATCCGAAATCTCATAAATTTTATTTCCTATTTTAGATTTTATTTCATCCGGTTTTGTATTGTGGCTTGAGATAAGATAATCGAAAGTTTCAATTATTAATTGTTCTTTCCTTCCTAGTCTTTTATTATTATATTCTTCAGCAATTCTTATATACTGATAAAATGTAATCAGCCCCATTGCAAATATGGTGCTGACTTCTACCATGATCATCACTAAAAAAATTCGGAGAGATAATGGGATTTTCTTATACATATATACACATAAAAAAAGCTTGAATTGTTTTATCCTTCAGGTAAGGCGCGCCATTTTATAATTATTTTACATACAAATGGTAAAATGACGATTACAAATATAAGATTAATCCAGAAAAAAATTGAGTCATGGATAAAAAAGTATTTTTGTGCTTTATCCATAAATGTATTATTTTTTACATTACAGTTTCCAAATATAAAATAACAAAACATAGATAAATAAGGGATCATCCATATTATTAAATTTATCATAAGAGATGATTTGCTCTTTG
>NZ_CAMLFD010000024.1:0-10842 GCF_946479295.1 uncultured Apibacter sp. | reverse complement strand
GGAAGAAAATTAATTATTAAATAATTTTAATTATGACTTTAGAAAAATAAAAAAAACTATATACAGAATTACAAAAAGAATTTGATGGTGTAAAAAGTATAAATTTTTCAAGAGAACTTTCAAAATTAAATGATGTAAATACATTTGAATTTCATGATACTAACACGAACAACATATATCAATACGAGATTGATCTTTTAAAAAGGAAGGGCTATTTTTCACTGCATTTACACCTAAATTTATTGAATAAACCATTTATGAAAGAAGTGAATGAAGTACTTAAAAAAGTATGGTTAGATGAGGATTTTATTCTAAAAGAAGACATTGGAGATAAATGATAAAATACGCAATGAAGATAAGAACTAGCAATTTTAGGTTAGCAATGTTAACTGATTGGCGTGATTTTAAAGAGGAAAATGAATCTTTGGCTGACTTTAAGGATCGATTTTCTATTTGGATTTGTGTTTTTGATGATACCAATGAAATCTCTAATTGGAAAGCGCAACAAGTGCAAAGTGTTTTATTTGCTGAACAATGGTTTTCAAATATTCAATCTAATCCGGAACAATGGATTATCGATAATACACACTAACCCGCTCTGTAACTTTTGAAAAAACAAAACCGAATTGTCGAATTGGATGAAAAATATAATTCTTTTTTAAAAAAATTGGAGCTGATTCTCGTAATGAGTTTATTTTCTTTTATAAGTATTTAACTGAATCGTAAAAACTAAGTGAAACAGGGAGTTCCTCTGTTAAAAAAGTGGATGCACTGGGTAATCACACTTATCAGCTGCTAATCGCCTCACCATGATTGAGCGCGTGGTGGCAGTCGTCAAGAGTTTACATTCTGCATTTCAATATGTTGGGTTATTATGATCAGAACTGTGGGCTATTTACCCTACAACCTCCAATAGAGTTAGCGGTATAGCATAAACTTATATAGTTATTCACCTAAATTCATTAACCTAGGTAGCTCCTTTGACTTGTTTAAAGTGACAAGCCAAACAAGTAAAAACCAACTATATTAACTCACTTCCCTGAAACTTGGGAAAACCTGAGAAAATTGACTGGTTTTTAGTGTATAATTAGTGAGCGAAAATAAATGCCAGATAAAATGAGTCATATTATTCAGTTAATAAAAAAGGGGTATAGACTGCCGCATGATATTGAAGTGGTAGCTTGTGAAATATATTATTCATCAAAAATACAACAAGTTAATATATGAAAGTATAATTAATGATTTTATCAATAGTGTGGTTACCTCTAATTACAATAATATTCCTGAAATAACATATGACTATATGAGCAGGTTAATTTACTCTGATAGAGATTTACTCTATGAAGAGTTTCTAAAAGTCATTCATTTATTTGACTCAATAAATATTTTCTTTTGTTTGGGACTGAATGAACCTCTTGATGTGATAGAAAAATCTGATGTGGCTATCGTGTTTTTCCTAAAAAAATATGGAAAATGGAGCAGGAACTTTATATCAAGCCATATTGAAAATAAGCAATGGTTGGCAGAGAATTATTAATTTAAAAGACATATAAATAAAGACGTAAAGATCACTCCTATCCTTCCAGCTTTTTTTTTATCTGCTAGCTTTGCGTATAGCCTGTCTCATTCAATGCGTTATGGAGCTTATGCACGGCATAAAGCTAACGGTTTATCGACAGATGATGGTGAGATGATTGGATTGGGGTAATATGAGTTATTTGGGCAATTGAAACACCAACCCAACCGAGGCCGGTGATATAGTCCTGATAAGATAGAGCAAAACTTGCGCTTTGCGGATCAATATCATGGCCAAGAAGCGGGTTTACATTACAACAACCAAATATATTTTAACATTTTAAAAAATTAAATAAAATAAATGAATTCTACAGAGCAAGCTTTAAAAGTATTAAAACTCTTTTTAACAGAAATGAAGACATGGGAAGATTATTGGTGTGAATTAAGATTTGCGAATTTTGGTTTAGGAGTCGATTATTCAAAAGAACAAAAACAAGAACTTGATGCCATTTACGAAAAATATGTAACGGTTAGAGAAAGAAAATGGGGAAGGCAGGCTGCTTTATCTACACGGTATCCATCAACATTTACTCCTGATGGTGAGATCATTAGTTGTGAATTAAGTGCCAATAATAAAAAAATACTAATTGAGGTTTATAAAAAATTTGATACGGGAGTTGAATACCAATATCGTTACACACTAATTTTTAAATATAAGAAATGGCTAGTTGATAGACGAGAGATGTTTGATTATTATGACGGTAAGTGGAGTAAGAGTAGTTTATAAATCATAAAATGGAAGAGAGAGATTATGCTCTTCCCAAATATATTTTGATGTTTAAAAAATTAAATAAAATAAATGAATTCTACAGAGCAAGCTTTAAAAGTATTAAAACTCTTTTTAACAGAAATGAAGACATGGGAAGATTATTGGCGTGAGTTACAATATGCGAATCTAGAGGTTGATTATACAAAAGAGCAAAAACAAGAAATTGATGCCATTTACGAAAAATATGTAACGGTTAGAGAAAGGAAATGGGGATTGCAGGTTGCTTTATCTACACAGTTTCCATCAACATTTACTCCTGATGGTGAGATCATTAGTTGTGAATTAAGTGCTAATAATAAAAAAATACTAATTGAGGTTTATAAAAAATTTGATACGGGAGTTAGATACCAATATCGATATACATTAATTTTTAAATATAAAAAATGGCTAGTGGATAGACGTGAAATCTTTCTTTTTAGTGAAAATAAATGGATCAAAGATTCTTTATAAATAATAAAGCGGAAGAGATGATCCAGCTCTTCCCAAATATATTTTGATGTTTAAAAAATTAAATAAAATAAATGAATTCTACAGAGCAAGCTTTAAAAGTATTAAAACTCTTTTTAACAGAAATGAAGACATGGGAAGATTATTGGTGTGAATTAAGATTTGCGAATTTTGGTTTAGGAGTCGATTATTCAAAAGAACAAAAACAAGAACTTGATGCCATTTACGAAAAATATGTAACGGTTAGAGAAAGAAAATGGGGAAGGCAGGCTGCTTTATCTACACAGTATCCATCAACATTTACTCCTGATGGTGAGATCATTAGTTGTGAATTAAGTACTAATAATAAAAAAATACTAATTGAGATTCATAAAAAATTTGATACGGGAGTTGAATATGAATATCGTTACACATTAATTTTTAAAAATAAGGAATGGCGAGTAGATATACGAGAGATGCTTGATTATGACGGTAAGTGGAGCAAGGATAGTTTATAAATCATAAAATGGAAGAGAATCGCAGATCTCTTTCTAATCTAAAAATAATTGATATCATCATCAGTGAAACACATGTACTATTTGGAAGCTAGAAAAATGAAAATGAATAAAACACCAAAAGACGAAATTATATCCCACATAACAAAAGTAATTGGCCTTTTGTTTGAAAAAAAAGAATTTGTGTAAAAAAACACATTTGAATTTCATAATAATACTAACAATATATACCAATACAAGATAGATATTTCAAAAAGAAAGGATTGTTTTTCATTGCATTTATGCCTAAATTTTTTCAATAAACTATTTATGAAAAAAAGTGAATAAAGTACTTAAAGAAGTATTATTAGATAAGGATTACGATTATACTAAAAGATGGAATGATAAAATAATACAAAGCACAATAAAATTAAGGATTAACGATTTTAATTTAGAGATGGTAACTGATTGGCGTGTTTTTAAGAGGAAAATAAATCTTTGGTTGACTGTAGAAATCTATTTTCTATTGAGATTTGTGCCTTTAGTGATATCAATAAAATCCATAATTGGAAAGAGTAAGTAGTGGAAATTGTTTTATATATGGAAAAATAGGCTTCGGATATTCAATCTAATCCGAGCAATGACTTTATATATATGTTTTTTTCTTCTTATATACTAAGAAACTCTGGAAATAGAGCGGTGATATCCCCCATTCCTACTCCATTGTATCGTTATGCTTAATGAAGTATAAAGCTAAATATCCGTTTTTGTTTAAAAATTAATCTCTTTTGTCTTACTTTCATTTAATAAATTTGTAAAACTGCAAATCCTTGACATTTTTAGTGTTTTTTCGTTATACAAACCTAAATCTTTAAGAATAATGTGGATTTTATTCTTTTTTAAAGATCGAAAAAAATTACAGAATTATCAATGTTTATTTAAAACGTTAAATAAAAATCAAGATAATAACATAGCTTTTTCACCTTATTTAATCCTATATGGAAAGGATTTATAAGGATGAATTTTTGTTATTTATCGTAATATAATTTGTAACTATTATTATATTTTAATAGTACTTGGATGAGTTTATTATTTATTCGGGGGATTGAATGGAATCTTCAGGTTCTTCAGGTTCAAGAATCGTTACATTTATATAATGCAAAGCTGGTTTTCTATTAATAGTATCAGATTTCGACTTACAATAAATTCTTTTAATAGCTTTTATATCATCTTCATTCAATTTGTATCCTAAATTTCCACGAATTACTTTAATAGCAGATATAGAACAATCTTCTTCAAATACAATTCGAAACACCGTCATCTTTCTTGTCTCCTTAACTAAATCAAATGTAGGAGTAGCTTTGTTATCTTCCAAGTCTTTTGACGTATTTGTTTTTTCCTGTCCAAAACAAAAAACATTAATACTTACTAAAAGCATAAGGACAAACAACTTTTTCATTTGTAGAATTTTCTTCAAAGTTAATGGTTTAATAATTGCCTCAAACTGCTTATTAAAAAGTTTCTGATAACAAGGTTATGATAACTGCTTTAGCATCCAAACAAATTTTATACTTACACGAAATATAATTTGAAAAGATTTTACTATTTTTTTGTTGTTTACTTATTTAACAGCTTCTCTATTAGTTCGTTTTTTTCCTGAATTATGCGCTCGTAAAGGGCTTCTTTTTCCGCATAAAGCTCTACTATTTTATCTATAGGATTGAAATTGATGGTAAGACCTATAGAAGCATCATGATTATTAAATGTATTTGCTACTAAATTCAAAGCTCCTTCATCATTATAATTTTCTATGGCTTCTACCGGAATTTTAAGTATCTGAGCTATTTTTTGCAGGATATCTTTTTCTATTTCTTCCTTTGCCTCTAGCTTAGACATCGTAGCTTGGGTTATGTTTAATTCTACAGCTAGAGTATCTTGTTTTACACCCAGCATTTCCCGTAGTCTTTTTACATTTCTCCCGTGGTGAACTTTTTTAGGCTCTATAGGTGTGTTCATGGTTTATCGCTTTCTTGTATAAGTTACAAAAGTAGGAAATAATACGCTAAAAATAAGACATTCTTATTTTGGGAATTTTATTTTCCAATACAGAATATTTTATCTTATTCTTTTATCATTACTTTGTCTGCATAAAGATACTAAAAATGAATATAGAATTCAATACAGAAATACAGGACTATATCAAGGATCTAAAGAAAGACCGTACCCTGCGTTTTATGAATACAGGAACTACTAATTATAAGCAATTGGGATTTACCTTGCTTTCGCTACTCAATACCTGTCAAACGCATTTATTTTCTTTGGAAAATAAGACCACAACGGAAGAGGAAAAAGAAGAAGTGAGGATTGATATTTACAATCTGCTGGAAATAGCTAAACACCTTCTCCCCCACATCGAATTTGAATTTTTGGATAGAGTGCTGAGGGAGTAACTCAATCTGTAATTTATATTACTTGCTTAACTAAGCTCATAATGTTTTTCAAATCTGGGTATCCGTGTATAATAATCTCTATTTCTCCAGCGTCCTACGGCAAAAATAAGATTATCGAGCTCAACAAATGCTTCCGAAAGGTTTAAATGCTCTCCCCCTCAAAGGGCGTCGTGAGCCTTTTTAAACTGACGGGTAAGTTCTTCTTCAGAAACAACTTTAATATCTGAAAATTTTTGTTTTACTGATTCATTTTGTAGGCTATTTGCTTCATATACAAATTTATAATTAGCAAGTTTTTAAATTCCAAACTGGGATATGTCGGGTTGGCTTATTTTACTGCTTTTCTCTTTATTTACTTCAAAATATTCGTTTTTTAACCCTGAAGTTATCCACACAAACGTAACATTATTGGGCAGAGCATAGGCATAGCTGTATGCCTGATTTATTGCCTGGAAAAATTCAGGCTCGCTAACCTCTTCCCTTTTGCATTCTACCAAAATATGGCTCATAACAACCGTCATCGTTATAAACAATCAAATCGGCTTCTTTTATTTCCGATCCAATCGTAACAGAAACAAATAGTTTAATACGTTCGGGTTTATATCCGTAATGTAAAATAAGTTTTAAAAAGGCCGCTGCCTGAATTTTTTCCTACGGATTAGAAGAAATTCTTTTTTATTTTTGATGTATTATATAGGTTATCGTACGTGTTTCTTTATCTAATTTAATAAGGTTATCTTATTATTGCTCTTTTAAATTAAACCTAATTCCATATAAATAAATTTTCTAAGCGAATGTAGTTTAAACTTTTTAGCAAAACAAAAGTAAACTAACCGTTATAAAGAGAAATAAATTTATATGCTATCTTATTATTTTTTAAATATTTAATTTGATGATTGGCTATATAGATAAGTATGTGTTGCAATTCGCGATTGCTCTACCCCCAATTAAGGATTAGATTTTCGCATTAGGATGTACCCAAGGATCTCTATGTTCCAAACATATATTTTATGTATGTAAATCCTTGAATTGGATTAGTTTTGTATGTCGCTACCTAAATTTATTTCATTAGGCATATAATAATATATTGGATCCCAATAATATTTATCCCTTTTATCAATATACCCTAATCCCGGCCAAGGTAAATGTGAAGACATAACCAGTTGTTTATTTTTAAAACAATCTTCCAATACTTGTTTTCTTGTACGGATAGCTTGCTCAAAATTAACATCAAATACTATACCCCATTCAGGATTTGAAATTAGTAATGGAGCATGAAAAATATCGACAATATTTTTGACCGATTTTCCTTCGGATGAAATAGTAAATATGGTGTGCCCCGGAGTATGGCCTGCCGCCAATTCTGTCTGGATTACAGTAAATAAGGTCTCTCCGGGGTGAAATGAAACTATTTTTTCCTTAATCCTATTTAAGACTTTCTTTGTAAAGTTGATAGTTGTGTTCCTTTGCTCAACAGTTAATTTGCTATTCGAGAAATCAGGATTATCTGACATCCAAAAGTCATATTCCTCTTTGGCAATATGATACTTTGCATTGGGGTACACTATTGTTCCTTCATTCGTAATAAGCCCTCCAATATGATCTCTATGCGCATGGGTAATCAAAATGTCCGTAATCGACTCTCTCGAGATACCTGCATTTTCAATATTATTTAATAACCAGCCTTGGTTCTCTCCAAAATGATTACCCATACCTGCATCTATTAAAATGATTTTTTCTTGTACTTTTATCAACATAACATTGATTGCTAAATCAATGGCCTTTTTTGTTGGATGAAACTTTTGTATCTCGACCATGAAATCTGATGAAGAAATGGCTGGAGCAAAAGTAGGTTGAGGTTTATCTATAGACATATATCCGTCTGAAAAAATATAAAAACTGATATTTCCTAAATTAACTTTTAAGCCTTCACTTTTAACCCGATCTATACTATCTTTTTTCATAGGATTATTATTTAAGTTAATACCCATTAATGCCGGTGAAACCATTATACTTACAGTTGAAATCATTAGTTTTAAAGCTCTTCTTCTGTCCATATTATTATTTTTTATACAAAATTATCTATTTAATCTACTATTAACAAGTACCTACTATTTTGTACCTTAGCTACTTAAAAGAAACTATAATTGATTATCAGCATAAAAAGAATTAAAATGATAGAAAAAAATATTGCAGAATCAGCTTGCGCAGTAGATTATGCTTTTAGAAGAATAGGTGGAAAATATAAAGGGCGAATATTATGGTATATTCATAATAATGAAGTATTGAGATTTGGCGAATTAAAAAAACGTATGACAGACATTACCACCAAAATGCTAACGCAAACGTTACGAGAGCTAGAAAATGACGGGCTCTTATCCCGAAAAGTTTATCATGAAGTGCCACCCAAGGTAGAATATAGACTGACGGATGTCAGCGAGGATCTGATTCCTTTTATTATCCAATTGAGGGAATGGGGCATCGCTCAGATGAAAAAAGAGAATATTCCAATACGTGAGCATGAAGCAAATAAGAAATAATTATTTCTTATTAAACTTGAATCCTATTGAAGAAATAATAGATGTGACTCTTTTATAGCTAATGAGATAGACAAAACTACCAAAGCTACAATTGAATATTTTTTGAAAGGAATATGCAATCTGATTAAAATGCGCGAATTTTCCATTTTGTTGGAATACTTTCTATGTGAAGAATAAAGAGACAACAATCTCTGCCAAAGCAACAATTAACCAAGCCTTTCAACTTAAGCATTATATGTAGTTAGGAGACGAATGTTTCTTGGCTTATTGGTTTGAATCACTCAGGATATGGAATTTTAAGATTTAAAAATTCTTGTTCCTACTGAATGAAAACTAACGTTTTATGAAGATAAATGAATTTTAGGTCATTTTTTCTATGAGTAAAAAGGTAATGATTCTAACAAATCAAACTCAAAACGAGTTAGAATTAAATTCCGGTTAACAATCGAGTAATCTGCTTCATACTGTATGAATTCTTTTACTTAGACTACAAAATTTTTATAAGTAATTATGTATTTCTTCATTTTCAATTTGTTAAGCATCAGATAGACAATATGCTAGCTAATTTAGTATTTAAAAAATCATTCATATACATAATTTTTAAATTAATAAACAGGGTAATAGGTGTAATCCTATTTTTCGGTGAATGATTCTATATTATTTTTAAATTCTATTCAATTGTCAAGGCTTGATTATACATTTCTCTTATTTTATATATATGCTTTAGCCTGTAAGGGTACCGTGCTATTATAAGGAATAATTGAAAACATCTCTTAAAACTTCATCACAATATTTTGTAGGTTCAAATTCAATTATTTGGTAACCTGCTATTTGGTTAGTATAAAACGGGTCTTGTGAAATAATATTTTCAACCTCTTGCCGATTGCAAGCCTTACATAAAATAACACCACCTATCCGTGGATGTTGTCTTCCAGATGTTATAAAGTTGCCCCTCTGATAGAATTTATCTAAAAACTGCTTATGGTCTTCTAAATAATTCTCGACTTCTCTCAACTCTTTATGATAAGTAAGTACCACAATAAACATGACTAATAAATTTTTATTGGTTATACAAATAATTTTTTAATACTCTTGATTTTGTGACAAAGATAAAATACCTTTGATATAAAAAAAGGGTTAAATTAATACTTTATAGGTATGAATAGTAACAGCCTTCATTATTTCAATGTATTGGCAGAAGAACTGCATTTTAGCAAAGCTGCACAAAAGCTACATATCACTCAGCCCCCATTGAGTAGGGCTATCAGACAGTTGGAAGAAGAATTGGATGTTAGATTGTTTGAACGCAATCAACGAAATGTAATGCTAACCCCGGCAGGCGAATATTTGAAAAAGAAAGCGGATTTCATTTTGCAAAATATCTTGGAAGCAAAAAAAGAAGTTAAACGGATAGCAACGGGAGCAAGTGGTATACTACAAATTGCTTATGTGGGTTCCGTATTTCCGCTAATTCTACCTATACTTAAAGATTTTACGCAACATTATCAAAATGTTCATTTACGGTTATCCCAATACACCGTTTATGAGCAAATCAAAATGTTAAAGAAAGGAGAAATTGATATTGCATTTTTGCGTACTCCAATACATACCGAAGACTTGCATTTGTGTGAAATATATCGTGAATCATTTGTTTTGATAACTTCTGACCAAAATCAATTTGATTTATCGGATAAGTCTGATTTTTCTTTCTTGTCTAAATATCCTTTTATTCTTTTTCCCCAATATTTAGCTAGTGGGTTGTATGAACAAATAATTACGATTTGCAATACGATGGGATTTTCTCTCAACATAGTGCATGATGTATATCAATTGGATGCTATTGTTCGAATGGTGGAATTAGATATGGGAATTGCCATACTTCCCAAATCAGCATTATTGGGAACAGCGGCTAAAGTGCGTGTGCATGAGTTAAATTTGATAAAACAACAATCTGTTATTTCCGCTTGTTATCATCCGGAAAACGCTAATCCCGTTTTGCATCGTTTTATTCAAAGTAAACTAAAATTATAGTGATGCGATAATTTAATTGAATAGCAAAACAGGTATAATTTCGAACCACTTATTACGCTTTCGCAAGGCTTAACTCTAGAAACCGACAGTCAAATGTTGGTATATAAATGTATTAAAACGACAGAAATTTATGCGAAACTCACACGGCAAAAGATTAACGAGGATATGAAAAAGTTAAGTAATCATATTGGACTGAAGTGTAAACTGATAATTTATATTGAAAATTAAAATAAATAGTATCTGATTTTGAATATAATAACTACAAACTTTGATTTAAAATCTGCTATTATATTCTATAATCTAAAGTTTTAAATAAATGCAGTATTTATATTTTAAGATATCTGTTATTTTTGAAGATTGGTCAATCTTATGAAGTATAGAATGTAAATTGTATGATTGATCTTATCAAATATGCCAAAATATTAATATGAAAGAGGTAAGAAATATTTTTATTGAATCTTGTAATAAAATAGCAGATTTAATACAAGATAAACATTTTAAAGCAATCCAAAAAGGTCAGATACTCAAAAAAAAGTCTAAAAATAAAGATATAGTTT
>NZ_CAMLFD010000023.1:0-24354 GCF_946479295.1 uncultured Apibacter sp. | reverse complement strand
ATTATAATATTATCAAATTAATTAATAATAATATCAATATAAATAATTAAATTTTTTATATATTATTTTTATATATGAAAATTTCATTAATAGAATGTATATTTGATATATATTATTAAAATTATAGGTTATTTTTTTAAATACTATATATAATTAATATTAATTTTTATTAATTAAATATTTTTTTTTAATTTTACAAAAATTAACACTAAAAAAATAGCTATGAAATTCAAAAGATATTTATCAATTCTTAATTTAGAAAATTCTTTATTGTTGATTACTTTATCGTTACTCTACCATGTTGCTAAAATGCTAAAAAAAGTTACTTCCTAAACTAGATAATCCTTTTAAATAAAAAATATCCATTTTAATTATATTTATTTAAAACTCATAATTAAAATCTACTCTAAATTTTTTATAAATAATATAAAATAAATTTAAATTTCGCTTATGTTTAATAATGAAATTATGAATTATTGCTTTATATACTAAGAATATAAAATTAATTTATAATAATTATTGTAAAACATGGTTATTTAAAATAAATTTTTATCAAAAAATTGATAATGAATTTATTGAATTAATATGATTCTTTTTTGATATGGATATTCCATATACTAAAATATAGTATAAATTTTAAAATATAATATATTAATATTTTATTTTAAAAGATTCATAATAATTTTTAAAATATTATAATTTATGTAATTTGATATAAATAATCTACCAATATAATTTACCTTTTATAATTTATAAATCGATAAAATAATGAGTTATTGATCAATAAATTAATTGCGGTTTTAAATAAATAAAGCTTTTACTGTCTCTATTTCTTGGCAAATCATCTGATAGAGCACATTTATTACAGGCTGCTTGCCATGATTTATTACTTTCAAATAAATTAAACAGTTACATTCTTCTTGAACAGCACTTATTATTAACTCCAGATATTTTATTTGGTCTTGAAAATTATGATTTGATTTGCTTAGATAATATCGATTAGATAGCAGTTTATCACTAATGAATAGAGGCAATATTTGATCTGTTTAATCATTTATTAGAAAATTTCCAAGCTAAGTTATTAATCACAGCTAATAATTCGACTAAACAAATTCCTTTTAATCTTACTGATTTAGCTTCACGTTTGGAATGGGGACAAAGTCTATCAGTTGAAAGAGTTAACTGATGAAGATAAATTAAGTGCGCTACAATTATGTGGTTTTGATTTATCAACTGATGTTGAGTTATTTCTTTTAAAAAGAGTTGAGCGTGATGTGATATACAATCTTTATTTGATATGCTTAATATATTAGATAAAGACACTATCGCTTAACAAGAAAAACTAACTATTTCTTTTATAAAAACATTCTTTAATTTATAACAAAACTATATGGCTTAATGAATAATAAACCGAAAGCGATCGTCTTTTTTGATTTAGATGGGACATTACTTACTAGTGGTATTCAATAGGCTGATAGTACTGTGGCAGCTGTGGCAGCTTTACATAAATTACGCGCTAATCATATAATACCTAGTCATAGCGACAGGCAGATCTGTATTTGAAGTGAAACATATTATGCATAGAACAGGTATTGATTTTATTATTGGTATGAATGGGCAGTCACTAATTTATTAGGGGAAATCAATATTTACTAATAATATTGATCCACAGGTTTAAGATTGTTAAAAATATGCTGATATTAGAAAATAAACATCTTTGTAATTTAAGAGAGACTTACTCAATTCACTGTATACGATTTAGTAGGATTAGTTGTTTTATGTAATCAAAGAAAAACATTAGTATTTATTCTTATAACTCACTGTTTTCAAAAATTATTATGCCCACATACAACGCTTTTACAAATGTGGTTATAACCTTAATGAAGTATATAATTTTTAATAATACCAGACCATGCCGATAATTTTAGGTTAATTCATCTTGACAATATTCACTTAGTTGTTGTAATTCAGAGCTCTTTCGGCCAATGTCCTGTGGTTTGATATAACCATTTTAAAACTCGTTTGGCATAGGAACGATCATTAAGATATGAAAATAGCGTATAAAATAGTAACAGGAGTAAAGGGATAATTTGTGCCCCGGGTATTATCCATAAAAAACTTTTCGCTATAAAATCAAGCTGCTCAATTGGATATATTATTATCACTAATAATAAAAATCCAATTGGGGCAAAAACAGTATAAAGATACAAATTACGTAATATGGTTTTCGCTTTTTGTTTACTTATCCAAATACAATGAGTAAATAAATAGCTTGAACCATCGGTATGATTAATAATCCCTTGTATTTTGTTATTTTCAAATATTAAACTGAGTTTATCTCCTGATGCAATAAACGTCGGATGACAAAAATAATAAACAACAGGTATTAAATCTGAAGCATAATCATCTGAAGCAATTGAACTATGACCACCATCCTCGAAGCATAATCTAACACCATTAAAATCAAAAAATATTATCTTTTGGCTTGTAAGAGAAGTTAATTGGTAATCTATATTAGTCGCAATTCCTTCATATACAGGTAAGTCAGTTGATGAACAATTAAAGGTTTTGTGATGTTCTAAAAACGAGATTTTCATAAAACAAAAATCACCATTTTTGAATCTATGATATCGCTGACGTAAAAAAATTTGTTTGGGTAAAACCAAATTTATTAGACGATATAGCGTTGAACAAATACACCATACCAAAATTAGAAATAACCCAGTGGCTAAAAGTAGCGTTATAAATTCAAGATCCAGCCAAAATCCTATCAGGATCAAAAATGGTAAAATTAGCGTAGAAGGATGAGGAATTGCATAATGTAATTTATTACGAATTGCTAAGTCTCCTTTCCCTGAAACTAACCAATGAAGCCAAAAAGTGCCGTCATTAAGTGCATGAGAACCAATATGGATAATATCGCCTTTATCTAATTTATCTAAGACACTTACATCGATAAATTGGTTTTTATAAAAAAAATAAGTTCCCTCATTGGTAATAATACGATAACAATCAGTAAAGTTATAAGGAATGCAGTCATATCGATAAAATCTAGAAGTAATAAATTGGAAATTATATCTCATTTTGTGTTCATAGTCTTATAGTTATCAATCCACTTATTTGCTGGTTTATCAATGTATCAGCATTAATCGTATGCTGGAGTTTTCTCGTTCAAATAATGGTATTCCATTAGCTTTTTATAATGATCACTTGATGCGAATTTCAATATCAGGAGAGGCAGCGAAAAAATTTTATGATTATTTGAAACAAGCTATTCCTCAATTTTAGGATAAAATTCATCTTCATAAGCCAATTCATATGCTACTCTTGATCTGTGAAAATGGAGAGCAATCTATCAAGATTTTTTTCCTGAACTCACCTTTATACGAAATACACCGTATTGTGTTGATATATTTAATACTAGAGGTTCAAAAGCATTTGATATTACAAAATGCCAATTTGTATGGTATTTCCTAATCATATGCATTTGGAGACAGATTAAACGATATTGAAATTTTTAAAATGGTAGATCATCCCATAGCGATGGCTAATGTGGAAGCACCTTTGAAATTTGAAAGAGCATATTCAATTAAGTACTGCTGATTATTAACCAAAATGGCATGGCTATAGGTTTATAACAGCTAGGGCTCATTTAATTATAATATTTGTTTTGTTAATCGTGTAGTCAATAAATAACAGAAAACACGATTAACAATTAAAAGAAAAATAGATTTATTATAAATTTATTTTGGTTCTTCACCATACTGATTAGAACCGGGTGTTGATTCTAAGTTTAATGAAACAATCCATACGATTACTGGAGCGAAAAGACATAGTAAGCACCACTTACCAGAGTATCCAGCATCATGTAAGCGACGAACATTAAATGATAATGTGGATAAGAAATATCCTGCCAAAATTGCCCAGCACACTATCGTTCCTAAAAATTCAATCGCACGAGTAAGTAATGCACCTAAAATAATAGCTATTATAAATAATATAGAATTAATTATTATAAAAAAGCCAAATGCACGTTTGCTTTCGCGCCCTGTATAACAAAAAATATTTTTGTAACCATGCAGCAATGTTTTAAAAGCATAAGAATTAAGTAATTTTTCTTTCATTAGTTTATCTATTTTTTTTAATTTCGGTATATCACAAAAACCCGCTATTAAAGCGGGTTTGATTATCGTTTTTTTGCAGAGAGGATGGGATTCGAACCCACGATACGGTTACCCGTATACTACCTTTCCAGGGTAGCCTCTTCAACCACTCGAGCACCTCTCTTTATAATTGAAGCGCAAATATAGAAATATTTTTAAATTGAACCAAGCATAAAGCTAAACTTTCTAAAAATTTTAAAATTAACTAATAACGATTTAATGAAAAAACAACTAAGTTATTCTCTTAGTTGTTTTTTCATATTTATATATAAGAATGATTTACATATTAACTGTACATATCATCAATTAGTAATTTGAATTTTTCCAATACAATTTTTCGTCTAATTTTTAAAGTAGGAGTAATTTCTCCCAAATCCATATTAAAATCCATAGGGAGCAAATGGAATTTTTTAATCTTTTCAAATCCTGCCAAATGTTCTTGCATTTGATTAATTCTATTAGTAAAAAGCTCTTTTATTTTTTGATTGATTAAAAGTTCTTCTAAAGAATTAAAATGAATATTTAATTTACTTGCAAAAAGTTTTAGAGCTTCAAAATTCGGTACTAATAAAGCAGTTACATAAGGCTTATTATCACCAACAAGTACAGCTTTCTCAATTAAAGTATCATTGGTCAATAAATTTTCAATAGGTTGGGGACAAATATATTTTCCATTGGAAGTTTTCATTAAATCTTTGATACGATCTATAATTATCAAATTACCGTTTTCATCAAATTTTCCAGCATCTCCGGTTCTAAACCAACCATCAGCAGTAAATGCTTCTTTTGTTTCTTTTTCCTTATTATAATATCCCTTGAAAACACCATATCCTTTAATGAGAATTTCATTTTCTTCACCAATGCATATTTGAACACCTGTCATAGGCTTTCCAACAGAATTATATTCATAATTATTTAGTGGAAATGCGGCCACTGTAGCAGTTGTTTCAGTTAGTCCATATCCTACACGTAGTTGAATTCCAATAGAATCAAAAAATTCAGTAATTTCAGGACTTATTGATGCGCCACCTACCGGAATAAACCATAAATTTCCACCGAGTCGTTTTTTTATTTTTTTAAAGAAAATAGTATCTACTATTTTATATTTAACAGCTAATAATAAAGGAATTTTTATATTTTTTCTTTTCAAGTCAGCATAATTTCGACCTATAGTTAAGGCAGAATTAAATATTTTTTTAAGAAGCTTAGGACTTTTTTTTATTTTTTCATTAACTGAAATATAAATTTTTTGAAAAAAACGAGGAACCGTGCACATAGTAGTTGGTCTTACTTCCGTAAGAAATTTAGTAATTTCTTTTGGATTTTCACAAAAGCTTAATTGACCTCCACTAGAAAGTACGAATGAACTCCAACATTTTTCGAAAACATGGCTCAAAGGTAAAAAAACCAAAGAGTTTTCATTTTTTGGAGTAAATCCATAGAAATTTTTATGCGCATTACAGGTCTCAATAAAATTACCGTGGGAAAGCATAACACCTTTAGGTTCTCCAGTCGTTCCAGACGTATAAATTATGGATGCAATATCATCCATATTTTTAGATTTAATTTCACATTCAGTAGAATGATCTTTTATCAATTCATAAAAATGATAAGAATATTTACTTTTTAAATCGATAATATTTTTAGCTACTAAAATATGTTCAAGGGAATTGGATTTTGAATAAATTTCAAGACAATTAGAATACTGTTTTTCATTACCAGCAAAAATAATTTTTACATTAGCTTCTTTAATAATATATTCCGCTTGTTCAGATGTAAGGGTTGCAAAAATTGGAACAGTTATTCCTCCGATATTTAATATTGCTAAATCTAGAATCACCCATTGCGGCATATTATCAGCATATATAGCTATCTTATCATCAGGTTTAGCACCCAAAGATTTTAATGCATTAGCAGTTTGTTTTACTAAATTAGTAAATTCTTGCCAAGAGTAAGATTTCCATTCGTGATTTTCTTTATAATTTAAGGCTACTTTAGATGATAACATTTTGTTATCAAGTATGACTTGCGAAAAATTCATATTTAATTTTTTGTTATCGAAATTTAAAATCAATGATATTAATAAATTTTCGAAAAGTAAATTTATGAATTTTATAATTATTTTGAAATTAAGATATGTTAATAATTTCAAAAATTATCTAAGTTTTGGCTAGGTTTAGTAATAATATGTATTTTTATATCCTAAAAAATAGTAAAAAAATGGTGTCAGGAATTGTAAATACCTTTATCCAATGGTATATAAAGAAAAGGGTTAAACAAATGGAAGTTTTCATAAATAATCCTGAAGATATCCAAAATGCCGTACTAAGTGCTCTTTTATATAAGGCAAAAGATACAGAATATGGAAAAAAATGTAAATTTAAATCTATTACTTCCTATAAGGATTTCAAGGAACAGGTTCCCTTGGTGCATTATGAAGATTTCGAGCCTTATATAACACGAGCCAGAAAAGGGGAGAAGAATGTTATTTGGCCCGGTCAAATTAAATGGTTTGCTAAATCCTCAGGTACAACCAATGCCAAAAGCAAATTTATTCCTATTACAGAGGATAGTTTACAAGAATGTCACTATAAAGCAGGTAAAGATTTGTTTTCCATGTATGCATATCACAATCCGAAAACTAAAATTTTTGAATGCAAAAATCTTAGATTGGGAGGTACTAGAGAAAATTATTCCGGATTTGATTCAAAATATGGTGATCTATCAGCAGTGTTAATTGATAATCTACCCTTTTGGGCAGAGTGGAAAAGTACACCCAATAAAGAAGTTTCTTTATTAAAAGAGTGGGAAATAAAATTACCGGCAATTGTTGAACAGGTAATAAAACAAGATGTAGGGAGTTTCACCGGAGTTCCTTCCTGGATGATGGTTTTATTAAGAAAAGTATTAGAAGCTACACAAAAAAAATATATTGACGAAATATGGCCGAACCTTGAATGTTTTTTTCATGGAGGGATTAGTTTTTCTCCCTATGTTGAGCAATATGCATCAATAGTTTCAAAACCCATTAATTATTATGAAATCTATAATGCATCGGAAGGTTATTTCGCCATGCAAGATACTAATGATTGTAAAGATATGCTCCTAATGCTTGACTATGGTATATTTTATGAGTTTATTCCCATGGATGAGTTTTATTCTGATTATCCATCTATTATCTCTTTAGAAGATGTACAACTAAATACAAACTATGCTCTGGTTATAACAACCAATGGAGGATTATGGCGTTATATTATTGGAGATACTGTAAAATTTGTATCAAAACACCCATATCGAATACGAGTAACTGGAAGAACTAAATTTTATATAAATGCTTTTGGAGAAGAATTAATGGTAGAGAATGCTGAAAAGGCTTTGAAGCAAGCAGAAAAAGAAACTCATGCAATAATTTCAGAATATACAGCCGGGCCTATATTCATGAAAGGAAAAGAAAAAGGTTCTCATGAATGGATAATTGAATTTACGCAGCAGCCGACTTCTCTTGAAAAATTTACGGAAATTTTAGATAGAGAGTTGCAATTGTTGAATTCCGATTATGAAGCCAAAAGATATAATGATATGACTTTGACTATGCCGAAAGTACATATTGCGAGGTCCAATCTTTTTTATGATTGGATGAAGCAAAGAGGAAAACTGGGTGGACAAAATAAAATTCCACGATTAGCCAATGACAGAGAATATCTGGATTCACTGCTGAAACTTGACGATAAATAACGTAAAAATTTTACTAATGAGACAATTATTTTTAATTTTAAGTATTAACATTATTCTGCTCTCATGTTCAACAAAAAAAAATGCTGATATTATGGTAGGTAATGATAAGGATGACCATGGGTGCATAGGTTCTGCAGGATATCAATGGTCACAAACCAAGAAAACATGTATTCGTCCTTTCGAGCAAGGAACTAAATTAAATGCTGTGTCTTCTTCATCGACTTTTGCCGCCTATATACTGGTGAAAGGAGATGTAATTGAAGTTTTTGCAGCAGAAATTAAAGGTTCTTTAATTCTAAAAAAAATAGGAACGAATGAATGGAAAAATAAAAATTGGGAAATAAATAAAATAAATAAAATTTATTACTTAGATAAAGATGGAAAAACTCTTTACAAGGGTAAATAGAATTAACAATGATTTTAATTAATGTATACAAAGAAATTTTATAAAGTTTATATACAACAATTTTCGAATGTACATTTACTTCTGTATGTTAAAGATAAATTATTTATATATAAAGATTATTTTCTAAATTATATAGATAACTTAAAGAAAAAGCTAATTATAAAGGAATTTTGAAAATTATTATAAATTTCTTAAATTAATTAATAATCGTATAAAATTATAGGATGAGTCAGTCACCTTTAGCAGAAAGAATGCGTCCGAAAACCCTTAAGGACTATCAATACCAATCTCATTTGATAGGAAAAGATGGGCCCATAAGAAGAATGATAGATAGTGGAAATTTAGCTTCTATGATTTTTTGGGGTCCCCCGGGTACCGGAAAAACTACTCTTGCAGAAATCATTGCTTCCGAATCTAAAAGAGAGTATTATACCTTAAGTGCTGTAAGTTCGGGAGTAAAAGAAGTAAGAGAAGTAATCGAGAAGGCTAAGAATCAAAATTTATTTACTGGAAAAAGCCCTATTTTATTTATTGATGAAATACATCGTTTTAATAAGTCTCAACAAGACAGCCTGTTACAAGCTGTAGAAAAGGGATGGATAGTCTTAGTCGGTGCAACAACTGAAAATCCGAGTTTTGAAGTAGTTTCCGCATTATTATCTCGCTGTCAGGTTTATACACTTTACCATTTAGATAAAAATGCCTTGTCAAATTTATTACATAGAGCAATTACTGAAGATGAAATTTTATCTAAAAAGAATATAATTATTGATGAAGAGGAAGCATTGTTCCAATATTCAGGAGGAGATGCAAGAAAATTGTTGAATAGTTTGGATTTAGTAGTACAACAATTTAATGGTCAGGAAGAAATACATATCAATAACGAAGAAATAAAAAAAGTCATACAAGAAAATATGGCTTTATATGATAAAGATGGTGAACAGCATTACGATATAATTTCAGCATTTATAAAATCTATACGGGGTTCAGATCCTAATGCAGCCGTCTATTGGCTGGCGAGAATGTTGGAAGGAGGGGAGGATATCAAATTTATAGCTAGAAGGATGGTTATTTCAGCATCGGAAGATATAGGCATGGCAAATCCAACTGCCTTAATATTAGCAAACAATACATTTCAGGCCATTGCTGTCATTGGGAATCCGGAAGCAAGAATTTTATTAAGTCAATGTGCCGTATATTTAGCAACCTCTCCCAAATCTAATGCTTCTTATTTAGCCATTAATTCGGCTTTATCCTATGTAAAGAAAACGGGAAATCTATCTGTTCCTCTTCATTTAAGAAATGCACCTACCCAATTAATGAAAGAATTAAATTATGGATCGGGTTATAAATATTCTCATGATTATCCTGGAAATTTTGCTTATCAAGAATTTTTACCGGATGAAGCCTCTCATGAAACTTTTTATCAGCCGGGTAATAATTCCAGAGAAAATAAACTTAGAGATTATTTAAGGAATCTATGGATGGATAAATATGATTTTTAATTGAATTTTTACTAAATCTATTATAATTCTTAAGAAGATTATTACTAGTGAAATTTAGATTCTTACCTTAATAGATTTCATTTCAAATAACAATTTTAAATACATCATTTATCCATATTTATTAAAAGTAACTTATCTGATAAATTATGAATAGAGCGAAAGCGTATTTTTTTCATAATGATTTTTTTAGTAAGATATGTGTATTTTTGTATAGGAAATCTTAATAACATATATGTCGTTAGAACTTCAGTTAAAAACACTACCCAACAAACCTGGTATTTACCAATTTTTTGATGAAAATCAAAAGATTTTATACGTAGGAAAAGCTAAAAATCTTAAAAAAAGGGTTTCCTCTTATTTTAATAAAGACCATATAGGTAAAACTAAGGTTTTGGTATCAAAAATTAGGAATTTAAAAATTACTGTTGTGGATACTGAATATGATGCTTTGTTATTGGAAAACAATCTAATAAAAGAATATCAGCCTCGATATAATATCCGTTTAAAAGATGATAAGACTTATCCTTGTATATGTATTAAAAAAGAACCATTTCCAAGAATATTTCTTACCAGGAAAATTATTCATGATGGATCGGAATATTACGGACCTTATAGCTCTGTAATAGTTGCAAAAGCCTTGTTAGAGCTTATTAAAAGTATTTATCCTTTACGAAGCTGTAATTTAGATCTATCTAAGGAAAAAATTCAAGCTCATAGATATACGGTTTGTCTTGAATACCATATTCATAATTGCTTAGGTCCGTGTGAGGAAAATCAAACGCTGGATGATTATTTAGAAAATATTAAAGAAATTAGGGATATCATCAAAGGAAATATATCGGAACCTTTAGCTTCTTTACGAAATAAAATGATGAAGTATTCTCAGAAAATGGAATACGAAAAAGCGCAGCAAATCAAGGAGAAGTTAGATCTATTGGAAAAATATCAGGCAAAATCAACCGTTATTTCTCCAGTTATTTCCAATGTTGACGTTTTTGGAATAACTTCAGACGAATCTGCTGCTTATATCAATTATTTTAAAATTGTGAAAGGAAGAATAATTCAATCCTATACTACTGAAATTAAAAAACTTTTAGAAGAGACAGAAGAAGAAATATTGCAAAAATGCATCATAGATATACGGGAAAAATTTAACTCAGCATCCAAAAATATTTATATACCTTTTCCTATAAATTTGAAAATACCAGAAGTAAAATTAATAATACCTAAGATAGGCGATAAAAAGAAAATTTTAGATTTATCTGAAAGAAATGCAAAAGAATACAGATTGGAAAAACTAAAACAGGTAAAAATAGTAGATCCTGAACGCCATTCCAATCGCATTATGGCGGAAATGAAAACACTTTTACATCTTCCAGAAGAACCACGTTTAATTGAAGGCTTTGATAATTCAAATATACAGGGAACGAATCCTGTTTCCGCCTGTGTCGTCTTTAGGAATGGAAAACCAAGTAAAAAGGAATACCGCATTTTTAATGTTAAAACTGTTGAAGGTCCCAATGATTTTGCTACGATGGAGGAGGTAATTTATAGAAGATATAAAAGACAGTTAGATGAAAATAATGAGCTTCCTCAACTAATACTCATTGATGGAGGTAAAGGTCAACTAAGTTCAGCGTATAAATCATTAGAATTATTAGGTTTAGCTGGAAAAATTCCTATTATTGGAATTGCAAAGAGATTAGAAGAGCTTTATTTTCCTCATGATCCAATTCCTTTGTATTTAGATAAGACGTCTGAGACCTTAAAAGTACTTCAAAAAGTACGAGATGAAGCTCACAGATATGGAATTACCAGACACAGGAATAAAAGAAGTAAAAAAACTTTTACTACTGAATTGGAAACAATTTCCGGTATCGGAAAAAAAACCATTGAAATACTCTTAAGTCATTTCAAATCCGTTTCTGCTATAAAACAGGCAAACGAGAATGAAATTAAAAAACTTATTGGCGATAAAAGAACTTCAATCATTCTAGATTATTTTAATACTGAAAATTAAATTCTTGTAATAATTATAGCTATAAAAAGTTAACCATTGAAATTTTATAATATAATTCAAAGATAATAGTATTTTTGCCTATTATTTTAAATACAATCTTTATGAATTATACTATCTGTTCTAAAATCAGTTTACTGTTTGTTTTTATAGTGAGCTTTCAATTTGCAAATTGTCAAAAAAAATCTTCATACAATTTAGTACTCTTACATTCTGTAAAAAAAATTCTTACAGCTAGTACCGACCAAAGTTTTTCTGTATTGAAAGATACTGGGTCTTTTTTAATCAATAACAGCTTAGAGGAAGCTCTTCCCGACGAACTCAAACAAATTAATTCGAAACTTGAATCTTTAGGATTAACCGGTTTAGTTGAAAAAGAAAAACAAAATATAGGAAAAGCTGCTCAAGAAGTTGTTCCTTTAATAAAACCGATTATCAATTCAGCCATAAAAGAAATTAAACCATTAGATGCTGCAAAAATACTAGCAGGAGGAAAAGGAGCAGCTACACAATATTTGAAAAAGAAAACAGAAGCTAAACTTATTGCTGCTATACAACCTAAAGTTGAAAACGAAATGAATTCCAGTGGCATAAGTACTTTGATCAATACAGCTTTAAATGATCAAAGATTACAAAATGCAATAGCTTTACTTACGGGAAACAATTCTTCTTCTAATACGTATACGAGTAAATCAATAGGGGAATATGCGACACGTCAAATTGTAAATGGATTCTTTAAGGTTGCTGAAGATTATGAAATAAAAAATTCAGATCTTACCCAAGATCGTATAAAATCTCTTGTAAAATAATTTTTTATATCCTTGTATATAAAATGATTATATATTTAAAATTAAGGTAAATAATTTGAACAGAAAAATTATTATTAAAAAATAAATAAAAAAGCCATTCATATTTGAATGGCTTTTTTATTTATCCAATGGTTAATTATTTAATCATTTCATAGCTACGTTTTATAAAATCGGTAAGCTCTTTCCCTTTTAATATATTTTGAGAAAGTTTAGCCAAATCTAATGCTTGTTTAATAATAGAAGCTTTCTCTTCTTTATTATCTTTTTTTAAGATTTCAGTAGCTAGAGGATTATTTGTGTTGATAACAAGATTGTAAGTTTCTGGAAAATTACCCATCATACCAAACATGCCTCCACCCACTTGCTGCATATCCTTCATTCTACGCATAAATTCTGGTTGGGTCAAAATAAATGGCGCATCGTCTTTGCTAAGATTTTCCAAAGAAATGGTATAGGTTTTAGAATCTATGGTTTCTTCTAATTCTTTTTTAAGAGTTTCTTTTTCTTCATCTGTTAAAACAGAAACCGTATTTTCATCTTTTTTAATGAGATTATTGATATGATCAGCATCTACACGAACAAAAGAAATATTTTCTTTAGAAGTTTCCAATTTTTGAATTAAGTGAGGAACAATAGGAGAATCCAAAAGTAGAACTTCATATCCTTTTTGCTTAGCAGTCTGGATGTATTGATCCTGCTCATCTAAATTTGAGGCATATAAAATCACTAATTTACCATCCTTATCAGTTTGGTGATCTTTAATCTTATTTTTTAATTCGTCAAATGTGTAATAGGTATGGTCTACAGTCGGATAGAGAGCAAATTTATCAGATTTTTCATAGAATTTTTCTTCAGAAATCATTCCATATTCGATGACAATTTTAATATCATTCCATTTCTTTTCAAAATCTTCACGATTTTCATTAATCAATGAAACCATTTTATCGGCTACTTTCTTAGTGATGTACGAAGATATTTTCTTTACTGCACCATCAGCCTGTAAATACGAACGTGATACATTTAATGGAATATCCGGGGAATCAATAACTCCTCTTAATAACATTAAGAAATCAGGAACGATTCCTTTGACTTCATCTGTAACGAATACTTGATTTTGATATAATTGAATTTTATCTTTATCTAAATTTAAATTGTTAGCTAATTTAGGAAAGAATAAAATTCCTGTTAAATGAAATGGATAGTCTACGTTTAAATGAATGTAAAATAAGGGTTCATCAAATTGCATTGGGTATAGCTCATGATAAAACGCTTTATAATCCTCATCTTTCAACTCAGAAGGAGATTTAGTCCATGCCGGCGTTGGATTATTTATAATATCATCTACGATAACTTTTTCAGGCTTAGCATCCTTATCGGCACCTTCAGGTAAAGGCAACGTTTCTTCCTTAGTTCCAAATTTAATCGGAATAGGCATAAAACGGTTATACTTTAATAGAAGTTCACGAATTTTATATTCTTCTAAGAATTCAGAAGAATCTTCAGCAATATGTAAGATTATTTCTGTTCCGCGATCTTTTTTATCAGAAGGACCTAAATCAAATTCCGGGCTTCCGTCGCATACCCATTGTACAGCAGGGGCATCCGTATAAGATTTAGTAATAATTTCAACCTTATCGGCTACCATAAAAGCAGAATAGAAACCAAGACCGAAATGTCCTATGATTCCTTCTTTTTCTGCATCTTTATGTTTTGAAATGAAATCCTCAGCTCCTGAAAAAGCAACTTCGTTAATATATTTTTGAACTTCTTCTTCAGTCATACCGATCCCTTGATCAATAATATGAAGGGTTTTATCTTCTTTATTTATTTTTATTTCAATAATTGGGCTGCCATATTCTACTTTGGTTTCACCTATGTTAGATAAATGTTTAAGTTTTAATGTGGCATCTGTAGCATTTGATACGAGCTCACGTAAAAATATTTCGTGATCGTTGTATAAAAACTTTTTTATCAGCGGAAAAATGTTTTCTACCGATACATTAATATTTCCTTTTGCCATATATAAATATTATTATTTTAGATTTTTTATTGATTATTGCAGAAAAATCAAAAAAAGTACCAAGGAAATTCTAATGACAAAATGACGGTAATAAAGCAAAAAAGTAATCTTTATTGTTAAAATTTATTTAAATAGAAATTTAGTTCTTACAATTTTTCAAAATTAAAATAATAACTAATTTTACTTGTTACAGAAAATATTATAAATTAATGAAAAAAATATCAATACGCACAGCTGTAAAAGCAGATTGTTCAAGAATTATGGAACTAATTCATGAGTTGGCAGATTATGAAAAAGCACCGGAACAGGTTACAGTAAGTAGAGAACATTTTGAGGAAAGTGGTTTTGGTAATCAACCGGTTTGGTGGGCATTTGTGGCGCAAGACGATGAAACCCGATCTATTGTCGGATTCGCTTTATATTATATTCGATATTCAACTTGGAAAGGACAACGCTTATATTTAGAAGATCTTTTTGTTTCTCGGGAATGGAGAGGAAGGGGAATAGGAAGCCAACTTTTTGATGCTTTACTAAAAGAAATGAGAGATAAAAAGTTTAATGGTATGGTTTGGCAAGTGTTGGAATGGAATGAATCTGCTATAGAATTTTATAAAAAATACAATACAGATTTTGATTCGCAATGGATCAATTGCAGTATCGAAAATACTAATTCTTAATTGATAGAATGAATATTTTATTTAGATTAAAATTCCATAATTTATAAAATTTTCCTATAAAATGATGTAAGTTTGTCCATCAATATTTTAAGAAAGATTTGCAAATGATTGAAAAATTTTATTAAAATAAACTATTAATTTAGGGAATTGCAGGTTAAAAGCGCGATATTTTTTGAATTTTATTATATTTGTAAGATTTATAAATTTTCATATAAAGTTTTAAATAAAAAAATAGTTATCAATTTAAATGTAAGGAAATTAAGTAATATAGCTTCCATATTCTATATAATTACGAACAAGTTAATAATTAATTTTGAAAAATTTAAAGTCTGAAAGAACCAAGAAAGAATTAAAAAGAGGTTTATCCAATCGACATATTCAACTTATAGCTTTAGGGGGCTCAATAGGGACAGGATTATTTTTAGGAATAGGTCCTGCAGCGGTAATGGCCGGACCTTCAGCAATTCTAGGCTATACCATTGCCGGTTTTATAGCTTTTATGATTATGAGACAATTGGGAGAGATGGTTGTAGATGAACCGGTTTCGGGAAGTTTTAGCCATTTTGCCAATAAATATTGGGGGCCTTTTGCCGGATTCGCCTCAGGCTGGAACTATTGGTTATTATACACCTTAGTTAGTATGACAGAATTGACCGCCATTGGAACTTATGTACAATTTTGGTGGCCTGAAATTCCATTATGGGCTTCCAGTTTATTTTTCTTTGTGGTTATTAATTTAATAAATTTATCCAATGTAAAGATATATGGAGAAGCAGAGTTTTGGTTCTCAATTATAAAAGTGATTGCCATTATTGCCATGATTGTATTCGGTAGCTATTTACTTATTAGCGGTACGGGTGGACCTAATGCTTCAATAAAGAATTTATGGAATGATGGGGGATTTTTTCCTAAAGGCTTATTTACACCTGATGGAGCAGGCAGCTATCAAGGATTATTCGCTTCTATGGCTTTTATTATGTTTTCTTTCGGTGGATTAGAACTTATCGGTATTACTGCTTCCGAAGCGGAAAATCCCGAAATAACCATTCCAAAAGCAACCAATCAGGTAATTTATAGAATTCTAATTTTTTATACTGGTGCATTAATCATTTTATTTTCTCTTTCACCATGGAGAGAAATTACTACCGGAAGTAGTCCTTTTGTAACCATTTTTGATACACTTAATGGTTTCAGCTTTTCGATTTTGGGCCATACATTTTATTTTACCAGTATTATCGCCAATGTATTAAATGTAGTGGTTCTTACTGCAGCACTTTCTGTTTATAACAGTAGTGTATATAGTAACAGCCGAATGTTATACGGGTTGTCTGTACAGGGAAATGCTCCGAAGTTTTTATCAAAACTCAATTCCAATCATGTACCCGTAATGGCTATCTTGGTTTCAGCTTTATTTGCAGCTGTTTGTGTTATCATTAATAAACTGATGCCTAAGGAAGCTCTTAATTATTTAATGTCTTTAGTGGTTTCATCACTTATTATTAACTGGATTATTATCAGTTTAACTCATTTCTATTTTAAGAAAAGCAAAAATAAAGAGGGAATTTATAATACCAAATTTCCTTCTCTATGGTATCCGTTTGGTAACATTCTTTGTTTATTATTCTTAGTTGGTATTTTACCAATTATGTGGATGACAGGAATGGAATTATCCATTGAGCTCATTCCGGTTTGGTTATTTGTTTTATATTTTTGCTATCGATTTCCAAAATATAAATGGATATTATTAATTATCTTCCTTGTTTATTTTGCTTGGAGGATTTTAACAATGTTTTATTAATCTAATTAATCTAAACTATTTTCAAATCACCATTTTCGCTTTAGAAAATTTAAAAAAGTCATTGCATAATCAAGAAAATAAGATTGTTGACTTAATCAATTGTATATCTAGGATTTAATTTTTATTAAGAAAATCGATTTTCTTGCTTACTGATTAAACCCAATCATTTTTTTCTCAATAAGATATGTAAAAACGTTCTGTAAAATTATTTTTTAGGAACGAGAAAGCTTTTCTAACGCGAATTGTATCATTTTATCTATAGAAGAATAGGGGTCTTTACTGAATGTACCGGCATACCTATTTGCAACAATCGTGTTTAGCGATAAGGCCCTGTGTCCCATAAGTTTTGATAATCCGTAAATGGCTGAAGTTTCCATCTCAAAATTGGTAATTCTATGATTTTTATATTGGAATTGAGATAGTTTTTCATTCATTTTTTCGTCATCTAAATTCAATCGTAAAATTCTTCCTTGAGGCCCGTAAAATCCAATGGCGGTAGCAGTAATTCCGGTTACAACGGACGAATTTTCACACATAAGAGCTAGTAATTCTTCCGATCCATCCACTACGTAAGGTGTAGCTCTTTTTTTATTCCACCCGGTCTGAGAAGTAAACGCTTGAGCAATTTCATTGGTATAAAATTTTTCCGTTCCCATGTAAAAACTCATTAAACCGTCAAATCCCAACCCTTTATTGGAAGCAACCATAGTATCCACAGGTATATCTGCTTGTAAAGAACCAGAGGTTCCTAATCTAACAAAAGTCAGTTGGGTTGATTCAGTTTTTATTTTTTTATTAACCAAATCTATATTAGCTAAGGCATCTAACTCATTAATTACTATATCTATATTGTCAGTACCCATACCTGTGGAAATAACGGTTAGTCTTTTACCGTTTAGCCATCCTGTATGTGTTACAATTTCGCGTTTTTGAGATTTAACTTCTATGGTATCGAAATATTGAGAAACCTTGGGTACGCGATCCGGATCTCCAACCAGGATTATTGTATCAGCCAATTCTTCGGGTCTGATATTACAATGATATATACTTCCGTTAGGATTTAAAACTAATTCTGAACTTGACAATTTTGTAGCCATAAATGGTATGGTTTTATGATAGATTTTATACTTTTTTATCCTCCGACACGTTTTATGGAAAATCCTTTTTCTTTTAAAATATCCATAATTTTATCTCGGTAATTCCCTTGGATTACGATAGTATCATCTTTTACTGAACCACCAACGCCTAATTTGGATTTGATTTCTTTTGCCAGACTTTTTAAATCTTCATCTGAACCATTGTAATTTTCCAAAATTGTAACCGGTTTTCCGTTTCTTCCTTTTTTTTCGTATTTACAAACGATTGGGTCATCCTGCATAAACAGTTCATTTTCCGATTGTGAAGACGATACTTCTTCTTCAAATTTATGATCGGGAAATATTTTTTTTAGCTGATCTTGTAAATCCATGATATAGATTGAGTATTGGTTACGAATTTAGGAATTTTTTAATTTCTAATCTTTATTGTATTCAAGAATAGCTAATATTTTTACTACTTATGATAAGATTGTTTGTTATGCCGGATAGATTTTTTAATAAGGAAATTTTAATTTATTTTTGATAGGTATCTAAATTAATAATGTAAATGATAACGATTAGAAAAATTTATTTGGCTGATTTGGATGTTCTTCAGGATATAAGCATTAAAACATTTGTCGAAACTTTCGGAAGTTCAAATACGAAAGAGAATATGAATATTTATGTGCATAATAGTTTTAATAATCTACAAATGGAATCGGAACTTACCAATCCTGATTCAGAATTTTATTTTGCTGAAGCGGGAAATAAAGTGATTGGATATTTAAAAATTAATTTTGGAACAGCCCAAACTGAGAGTAAGCATTATAATAGTTTGGAAATTGAAAGGATTTATGTCTTGAATGCTTATCAGAAACAAAGGGTAGGACAGCAGTTATTTGAAAAAGCTCTTGCCATAGCTGAAGAGAAAAGATGTAGCTATATATGGTTGGGTGTTTGGGAAAAAAATGCTAAAGCTCTACATTTTTATAAGAAAAACGGATTTGTTGAATTTGATCAACATATTTTTGTTTTAGGGGATGATAAACAAACGGATGTTATGATGAAATTAGAGGTAAAGAAGTGATTTAACAAACTTATTATTTATTGCTTTTATTAGATATAATTTTTTTAAATATAGAATTATATTATTTTATTACTAAAAACTAGGAATTTGTTTAATTAAAGATTTTTTTGTCTTGAAAAATTTTATGCATTTTTGAATACTAATATATTGATTAGATTAACTCTTAAAATGAAGTAACAAAATTTCAAAAAAATAAAAACTTGCTCTCGCTCAAATATTTATTTTTCAATCTTCTTTATTTTAAATATTGATTTTTTTTTTACAAAAAAAATACTATTTATATAGTATAAATAGTATAAAAAAAAAATTCTTAATTTATTATATAGTTTTTATGATCGTATCTATATCTAATCTGGATTTTGGAGTTATAGAAGGTTGATTGGTATCATTAGGATCTCTATATCCGATCGCTACAGCAAAAAGTGTGGAATAATCTTCTAATTTCAGGATTTCATCATATTTTTTGTTATCAATACCTTCCATCGGGGTGCTGTCAATACCTAAACTGGCACAAGCACTCATAAAGAACCCTAAAGATAAATATACTTGTTTTTGAAACCATGATTTTATCTCAAAATCTGATTGTGATTTTATTACTTGGTTATAGTAACCAATATTGCCTTCCGGTAAGTAAGCGAGTATATCTTTTTCAAATTTTTTGATATTATTAAGAGCGGTGAAAACAATTAAATGGCTACATTCTTTAATTTTACTTTCGTTAAATTCTGAGGCTTGAGACAACTGACTTTTAAGGGATTCTTCAGATATAAAAATGAATTCCCAAGGTTGACTATTAATAGAGGAGGGGCTAAGACGCAATATTTCTTTTAATTTTTGAATGTTTTCTTCAGATACTTTTTTTGAAGAATCGTATTTTTTTGTAGTATACCTGTTTTTTGCTAATTCCAAAAAATCCATGTTCTATAATTTTATAATTATTATTTAATTGGTTACTAAGTTATAAAGATTTAGTGAATTACTAAAATTAGGGTGGAGTTTTAGAATAATTTTCATCTAAGATTCTAATTATTCTAAAAATTTTAAATAATTGAACGTGTTATTTTAAATTTTCTTTAAAAAAGTTTTCAATCTTATCAAAGGGAATGCTACTGATTTTATCGTATAAATCGACATGAACAGCGTTTGGAATAATTAATAATTCTTTAGGTTCTGAGGCAGATTTATATGCATCTTCGCTGAAATATCGAGAATGTGCGTTTTCTCCCGCTATTAAAAGAATTGGACGTGGCGATATTTCTGTAATATAGGTCAATATTGGCATATTCATAAATGACAACGGATTGGTGGCATTCCAGGAGCCGGTTGAATTTAAGGAACGTGCATGATATCCTCTAGAAGTACGGTAATATTCGTAATAATCTTTAATAAATTGTGGTTCATCTCCTTTTAACTTTTCAGGATTTATTAATTCTCCGGCATGAAATAAACCCGATTCGGAGTCTTTCCAACGTTGTTCTCCCAATTTTTCCAATATTTTTGTGCGTTCTTCTTTAGTCATTTTATCATAGTAACCTTTTGCCATTACTCTGGACATATCATACATACTGGTAGTAACGACAGCTTTTATTCGTTTATCTACGGCAGCAGCATTAAGAGCGAAACCTGCCCACCCGCAAATTCCAATAATACCGATTTGATTTCTATCTACTATTTTCTGAATTCCAAGGAAATCTACAGCCGAACTAAAATCTTCCGTATTGATATCCGGAGAAGCAACATTACGAGGATTTCCTTCACTCTCTCCTGTAAAAGAGGGGTCGAAAGCCAGGGTTACAAAACCTCTTTCAGCCAATTGATTTGCATATAAACCAGATGATTGTTCTTTGACAGCTCCAAAGGGGCCGCAAATGGCTAATGCCGGAAAAGGTTTATTGTTATGCTTTTTGGGAACATAGAGATCGCCGGTAAGAGTTATTCCATATCGATTTTTAAAAGTTATTTTTTGTCTTGTAACTTTATCGCTTAAGTCAAAAGTATATTTTTCAATGGTTTTCATTTTTTCTTGATTTTTTTTAGATTGTGATATAACTAATGTGAATAAAAATATTGATAAAATTGTTATAATATTTTTCATTGTTTGGCTAATTAAAATTTATTTAACTTAATTTTTATATAACTTTTTTTATTATAGGTGATATAATTAATAATTATTGTAGACAAAAGTAAAATTTGAATTTCTTTTTTATTTTGCTGTAAAGTTCATTTTGTTTTTCTGAAGAGCTCAATTTTTAGGAGATTTTTTTAAAATATATATGCTTTAGGAGAGAGGAAACTATAAATTATCTTTTTTTATATATTATTTGAGTATGAAATACAGGGTATTGGACTTTTTTGTGTATTTTAATTATTTAAATTGCCTAAAAAAGCAACTTTTAAATTTATATTAGCATATAATTAAAAAAATAATTAATTAAATTAGATAAATTAATATTATTTAATTAAATTTGTAAAAAATTTAAATAAACTATTATATGAAAAAGTTCTTATTATTTTCAATACTTTCTGTTTTATTAATATCTTGTTCTAATCCATTAAATAAAAAATTTAATGATAAAAATTTTGATAAAGATATGGCTGCTATTATTGAAAGTAAAAAATTAAATAAAGAAGATGAAGAATTATTGCTAGGATGGGTTTTATTAAATGGATTTGAAATGGCTTCAGGAAAAACCTATAAACAAATTTTAAATGAAGCTAAAAATAATACTAAAAAAGAAAAAGATAAAGAAGAAGAAAAAAATAAGTAGAAAGAGCGGATAAACTAAAAAAGCTTTAGTTATCTCAGTATACGAGTATAATTATATAAATCTTGATCATGTTTTTAAATATTCTTTCTAAAATAAAGAGAATAAATAAATTTCATGAATTAATTTTTATAATTTGTTAAAAGACGTGATAGGTGTGTGAAATATGAAGTTAATATTACTGATAAAAAATTGCTCTAAATGAATTATTAAAGGAAGATATATCCATATAAAGCAGATAAATTTAATTAATAAGATGCTGAACAAGGAGAATCTAGTTTTCAAAATTTAAAAAAAAGATGCCTTTATAGAGAAAATTGTTTTTTCTGTTAGTTCTGAGTTAACCATGCAATGAATTATAACCAAATATTTATTCTAATTAGACCTGATCTATATTTGATCAGGTTTTTTCATTATTGTTAATAGATATTTAATCTATTAAATTAGATAAGCAAAGGTATAAAATTTTACGACAAAGCTAAAAATTTAATTTACCTATAATGTTCTTGCATTATGTTATATAGCTTTGAGTAATTTAAATTAAAAAAGAGTAGGAGAATAGGAATTTTATTTTTACCAATTAATTAACTTTATACAATATATCAAGTCTTTTATATTTATTAGAATAATCATAAGTACAAGAAAGCGACGTATCAATTATGAATACTTCCAATAGTAATTTTAATCTATTGAAATGATGAATTTATAGCATCTTAAATATTTGTATTGTAAAGATTCTAGAATAGATGAAGATTCATCTTATTGATTTCAAATGAATATATTTCAAAAGGAAAAATATCTGTATCTTCATGCCGAGCAATATTAGCTAATGCTTTTCTGAAGTTATAATTGTGAATAGTTTATATTTACTTACCTTCAATCAACCTCTCCAACTTTTCAATCATTTCTTTTTGTTGTTGGAGCATACGTTCATAAAGCTCCACCATTTTATCAAGTGGATTAAAGTTTGGCGAATTATTAATTATACTAGCGAATTGAGGGTTCGAATGGTCGTGATTGTTAAATGTATTAGCTATAACATTAATAGCTGAATTTTCATCAAAATTTTTGATGGCTTCCACAGGAACTTTTAAGAATCCGGCAATTTTTTCTAACACTTTATCGTCTAATGTTTCTTTAGATTCATAATCTGATATAGAAGATTGGGAAACTCCCATATCAAAAGCCAACGCTTCCTGTTTTATACCTAATATTTCACGAAAACGTTTAATATTTCTACCTTGATGTATCTTTCTGGATGTTGCGTTATCTATAGTCATAAGACAAACGTACTAATTTATTTTTGGGCTAGTATACAAAAAAGTTAAATAAAATATAAGATTAAAAATCAATGGTATTTGGTGAAAAATCAGTTTGTAAAATTGAATATCGGGCAGGGTAGAACTTCCTTTGCAGAAAGAAAAAATCAGAAATATATGGAAGTTCGTAAATATAAAAGCAAAGCCAAAATACGTACTATAAAGGTATATGAGAGGGATTTTAAAAGAGCCAGTTTCCGTTATATATCTTTTCCGGAAATACGTATGGCAGGCAAGTGGTTGCAGGATTCGGGTTTCAGAACCGGAGACCAAATAGTAATTAAGCATAGTAAAAAAAGAATTGTTATTACTAAGGCTTGAATGGTTAAATATTATGTAAAATAGGAAATAGCTTTTTCATTCTTTTAAAAGTAGAGGAATTATTATTTTTTATGTATTCACAAATTAATTAATTCATTTGTCTTGAAACTTTAGATATTTTAGCAGTTGCTTCATCTAATTTATAATTTAAGATATTTTCTTTGAAACTCTACTAATAGTTGGTTTGATTCGCATTTCATTAATCTATATTAGCTAAGGTAATCTAAAATATTGATTACTATATATTATTATCAGTACATATATCTGTGGAAATAACGTCTAGTATTTTATCATTTAGCATTTCTGTATGTGTAACAATTTAGTATTTTGAAATTTGACTACTATAGTATTATGATTTTGGTACAACTAGTTTATATAAACTACAAAGAGTGTGTTATGCACATCTTGTTCAGTAATACCTAGTGATTTTTATAAATTATTATAGTATTTTAATATGAAGGGTAAATTCCTATCTCATTATAGCGCAACCTTTACGGAACATATAAAGACAAACAAAGCCAACGCTAGAAATTTGACTATTCAAGTTTTATATATTCTTTTAGTAGCTGCTTCACATCAAAATCACACCGAGGAGCTAATCTGGGTAATTTTTTAGCCTCGCTTTCTGATATAAGGGTGTCATTATCCCAAATATC
>NZ_CAMLFD010000022.1:0-33497 GCF_946479295.1 uncultured Apibacter sp. | reverse complement strand
GATAATATTATAATTTATATAAAATTATTTATAAAAATTTATTACAAAATTTAAGAAAACATTATATAAAATTTAAAATTATAACATAATTAATCTTATTTTTATAACAATAATTTATTTAATTTTATCTATATTTTATATTTTTTAAATAAATATAATTTTTTTCTTTTATAATAAAAAAAATTATTTTAATTTTATATTATTAATTATAAATTTTAATCTTAATGAATAATATAAAATTATATAAAATTTTAAAGAAATGATTAAAATTTTCAATGATTTATTTGACAAATATTAACTTTTTGAAAGAAGTACAATTTAAATATTTTTTTAGATAATGTATTTTAATATAAAATAATTATTTAATTTTAATTATTTTAACTTATGAATTTTAATAAATTAAATAAAAAAAGATCAATAATTTAGTAAAATTATTGTCATTTGTTACAAAAAATTATATTTATTGAGCAAATTTCCCTTTTTTTTATTTTCTTTATTTATAAATAAAAACTAATCATTATATTTGCGCTAATTAATATTATGAATTACATAGTTTATAGGTTATACTCATAATTATAATATATATTAAAATGATAAAAAATTTACCGATTATTTATGTAGTAACTTTTATATTAAGTTTTTCTACGTTGAAATCTCAAGTACAATTTGGTGTAAAAGGAAGTTTGCAATTTACCAATGTCAGAAATGTGCATAAAAACTCTGAAACTCGTGCTTTTGCTCCAGCAGTTGGTTTATTTGCTCAAATACCATTAAATGATTACAATGACAACTGGTTTTTTAAACCTGAAATTGTTTATTCTGAACAAGGTGAAAAAGATGGTAAAGATATGAATGTAAAATTTTACCAGACATATATTAATGTACCATTAATGATTAAATTTTATTTTTCAGATTTTTTCTTTCCACCTTGTTGTAGAGGTAGAGATACTCATGAATTTTTTATCGAAGCTGGACCTCAGTTAGGATATCTTATAAGTCAAAAAAATAAACTTTTAGATAAAAAATGGTACGGTGGGGTTTCAAAACTTGATATTTCAGCCGGAGTTGGTGGTGGAATCAGTTTTTTAAGAAAACATGAAATAGGTGTACGATATAATTTTGGACTTAATGATATTTACAAAAATAATAATTATTATTCGAAAGATGGAAAATGGTTAAAAATCCATAATACATCCAATATTGGTGTGTCTTATTTTTACTTTTTCTAAATAATATAAACTTATATTAAATATGAATTGATATACATAAAAAATAGTTATAAGATACAAGAGTATTAAATAACAGAATTCAATAATAAAAATATATTTATTTTAAATATTATAAGAATCAATATTTATAAATTATAATTATTTTTTATTAGTAATTTCACCTGAATAACTATTTTCAAAGTGATTTTTTAGTCTTTTATCTCTTATATCTTTACCAAGTAGCCACATAAGTTTAGTTGTTGCTGCTTCTATAGTTATGTCATATCCAGATATAACCCCTAGCTCTTTAAAAATAAGGCTATTATAATATTTGCCAAAATTTACACAACCTCTAATGCATTGTGTTATGACTACAATTTCTTTTCCTATTTCTCTTGCTTTTGAAATAGTATATAAAGTTTCTTTATCTGAAGGTATATTACCAGAGCCATAAGTTCTTAAAATTATTCCTTCAACATCGCTATCAAAAATAATTTTATTTAATAATTTACTATTTTTACCTGGAAAGAAAGTATAGATATCTATCTTATTATTAATATTTTTATCAACTATAAATTTTTTAGAATTAAGTGTTAAAAGATATTCTTTAAAAACATTAAGATTTACTCCTGATTCACCTAATATATGATAATTAGGAGAAATAAACGCATCAAAATGTTCAGCTGAAAATTTGGTTGTTCTATTAGCTCTATATAATTTATATTCAAAATAAATACATACTTCTTTTATAATCGGACTATTTTTTTCATACAAAGCTGCATAATAAATAGATGTTATTAAATTTTCTTTTGCATCTGTTCTCAATTCTCCAATAGGAAGTTGAGATCCCGTGAATATTACAGGCTTTTGTAAACCTTGAAGCATAAAACTCATCATTGACGCTGTATAAGACATTGTATCAGTTCCATGTAAAATAACAAATCCATCATAATTATTATATGAATTTTCGAGTATATTACCTAGAAATATCCAATTACTTATATCAATATCTGAGGAATCTATGGGATTTTCAAAAACATGAATATCTATTTCAGCATCGATAAGCTTAATCTCCGGAATATGCTTTATAAGTGCATTAAAATTAAATGGTTTTAAAGTTTCGGAACCATATTCTTTAATCATCCCGATTGTACCTCCTGTATAAATTAATAAAATCTTACGTTTCATCTATATTTAGAGTTTAAAATGCAATTTATGAAAATATTAACAGCTTTAATTATTATTTTTGAAACATGATTTCAAATGAATTCCAAAAAAATTTAGACTTATATAATTATTTAGCCGGTCATATATCGAAAGAAAAATATGAAAAAATTGAAAATTTAGTTAATTATAGAACTAATTATATACTACCCATTATTGAAGATATATTTCAATTCCGTAATGCAGGTGCAATTGTAAGAAGCATGGAAGCTTTTGGATTTCAATCATTAATTGCCTTAGAAAAAAGAAATGAATTTAAACCTGAAAGTGCTGTTGCAAGAGGTGCTGATAAATGGATAGATATATCATATAAATCTTCGAATATCGAAACTTTAAAAGAAATTAAAGCAATGGGATATCAATTAGTAGCGATTTCACCTGAAGTAAATGCTATAGATATACAAGATTTTTCTATTTCTCAACCTACTGCATTAATTTTTGGTACCGAGTTTAAAGGAATTAATGAAGAAACTTTAAATTTTGCCGATTTATGTGTTAAAATTCCTATGAAAGGTTTTACTGAAAGTTTAAATGTATCAGTAGCCGCAGGAATTTGTTTTTATGAAATGAGAAATAAATTGGAAAATAGTACTTTAAATTGGCAATTAAGTGAAAATGAAAAAATTAATTTAAAAATACAATGGGCTATGAAATCCGTTAGTTCGGGAAATGAAATTGCCGCCCATTATATTAAATCTTTAGATAAATGAAAAAAATATCAATTTTAATTTTAGGTTTTATATATAGCACTCTTTCTCAAGCCCAAAATATTGAGGAATCCTCTTATACTGAAAAAAATAAGATAATGGAATCTTTAAGCTTTTCAATACCTATTTGTAATAAAGATGTACTCATAAGTACTTGGAAAAATTTTATTAAAAAGCAAGGAGGTAAAATTAAAGGAGGTGTCATAAATAAGGTTTACGGTTCTGATATTAAATTTTCACCATCTGGAGAAAGTTGGATTGGAAATTTTGCTTATGAATATAATGATAACAAAACTATGACTGTATTTACATCTTTTCAAGACATGTCAAATACATATATTAATTCAAATATTTCTGAAAAAGATATTGCAATTCCCGTTCTTGAAAATTTTAAATTAGATGTACAAAAGTCATGTACACTTGATGATCTTACCTATGCGAAAAGTTACAGTATTAAACTCAATAAAGATAAAATACGAAATTCTGATAAAATTTTTGCTTTAGAAAAAACTTTGCAAGAAGATTATAAAAAAGTTAGTTTAAAATCAAATCAAGATATTTCGGATAAAGAACGTGAAAATATTAATAAAATTAAAGATAGAATCATTATAAATGAGGGTGAAATTCAAACTCTAAAAAACAGAAATCTTGAAATTGATAAAGAGCTTATATCTCAAAGTATGGTTATACAAGGATTTCAAAATTCACTGGACTTATTAGAAGGTAAAGTCTTATCTGATGATTCTAATGAAAATTTGAATCATAATGAGAATAAAATAAATATATCTAGTAATCAACATGATGAAGAAGAAATTAATGGTATAGATCAAGATATCAATGATGAAAATGACATAAAATCACCAAATTATTTTGACAATCATTAATATATATATAATATTCGTGAAATTTTTAAATAAATATTTTTTTATAAGCTTAATTCCATCATTAAATGAAACTTGAAAAACTAAATCTTTTAGATCAAAGTGAAATTATGTTTTTACAAAATATATATTTGAACTCATTTCCTATAGAAGAAAGAAGACCTATTGATCAAATGTTAAATCTTTATGAAGATAATAGAGATAAATTTAAAATATTATTATGTATTAAAGAAAATGAAAGAATAGGATTTTTTAATTATTGGAAATTAAGAGATTTTATTTTTGTAGAACATTTTGCCATTTTACCTGAATTTAGACGTATTGGCTATGGAAGTAAAGTTATAAATCTTTTCATTGAAAAAATTTCATTACCTATTGTTTTAGAAGTTGAACCTCCCACTTCACATTGGGACGAAAGACGTATCGTTTTTTATGAACGATTAGGTTTTAAATTGTGGGATACCATTGAATATAAACAACCCTCATATCATGGAGATGGAAAAAGTTATCCTATGAAATTAATGTCATTACGGGAAATAGATCTTGATAAAGAAAATCAAAACATTATAAAGGTAATACATTCTGAAGTTTATAATTCATAAAAAAACTGTAAAAAAATAAAAGCCTATCTAAGGATAGGCTTTTTATAATTTATATTAATCAATTTTTAAGCATCTATATTTGCATACACAGCATTTTTTTCAATGAATTCTCTACGAGGAGGAACATCATCTCCCATTAGCATTGAAAAAATACGATCGGCTTCTGATGCGTTATTAATTGTAACCTGTCGTAAAGTTCTTTTTTCAGGATTCATAGTTGTATCCCAAAGCTGCTCAGCATTCATCTCTCCTAACCCTTTATATCTTTGAACAGAAAAACCTTTTCCTTGAGCATTACCTAATTCAGCAGCTATTTCTTCCCTATGTTTGTCATCCCACGCATAATATTCCTTATTTCCTTTTTTCAATAAATACAATGGAGGAGTAGCTATATAAATATATCCTTTCTCAATCATCTCTTTCATATAACGAAAAAAGAATGTTAAAATCAGTGTGGTAATATGCGAACCGTCAACATCCGCATCAGTCATAATTACTACTTTATGATAGCGAAGTTTAGTAAGATTTAATTCTTTAGAATCTTCTTCTGTTCCTACAGAAACTCCTAAAGCTGTATAAATATTTTTTATTTCATCACTTTCAAAAACCTTATAACTTACCGCTTTTTCAACATTAAGAATTTTACCTCTTAAAGGTAGAATAGCCTGAAAATTTCTATCTCTTCCTTGTTTAGCAGTTCCACCTGCAGAATCCCCTTCGACCAAAAATAATTCACTTTCTTCTGCATTACGTGAAGAACAATCAGCTAATTTCCCAGGTAAACCACTTCCTCCTAAAGGAGATTTTCTCTGAACTAATTCTCTAGCTTTTTTAGCAGCCTGACGCGCTTTAGCTGCGAGAAGAACTTTTTGTACAATTTGTTTAGCTTCATTGGGATGTTCTTCTAGATAATTAGTTAACATTTCTGCTACTATTTTATCTACTGCCGAACTAACTTCAGAATTTCCTAGCTTAGTTTTAGTTTGGCCTTCAAATTGAGGTTCCATAACTTTTACGGAAACCACTGCAGTTAGACCTTCACGAAAATCATCACCGGTAATTTCAACCTTTTCCTTTGCTAAGTTAATATTTTCATCTGCATATTTTTTCAATGTTCGTGTTAAGGCTCTTCTAAATCCGGTTAAATGAGTTCCTCCTTCATGGGTATTGATATTATTTACATATGAATGAATGTTTTCCGTATATGAAGTATTATATCTCATAGCTACTTCAACCGGAATTTCATCAATTTCTCCTTCCATATGGATAATTTCATCCATTAGGGGTTCTCTGTTTTCGTCTATAAATTCAACAAACTCTTCAAGACCTCTTTCAGAATAAAATACTTCTTTTTTAGTATCACCGTTTTCATCTACTTCTCTTTCGTCTGTTAAAGTTATAGTTATCCCTTTATTAAGAAATGAGAGTTCGCGTAAACGGGTGGCTAACGTATCATAATTATAAATAGTTTCAGTGAAAATTGAACTATCGGGAATAAATGTTACTGTGGTGCCCGTATGAGTAGAAACTCCTACTATTTCAACTGAAGTTAAAGCAACTCCTTTAGAATACTTTTGTTGATATTTTTTTCCATCTCTATTTACTGTTGCAATAAGTTCAGTGGATAATGCATTCACACAAGATACCCCTACTCCATGCAATCCACCGGATACTTTATATGAATCTTTATCAAATTTTCCTCCGGCTCCTATTTTTGTCATTACTAACTCTAATGCTGACAATCCGGTTTGTTTATTAGTATCAACAGGAATTCCGCGTCCGTTATCTTTAACTGTAATAGAATTATCTTTTCCAATACTTACATTGATGGTATCACAATATCCAGCTAGAGCTTCATCAATAGAATTATCAACTACTTCATATACTAAATGATGTAATCCTCTAACTCCTACATCTCCAATGTACATGGAGGGGCGCATACGTACATGTTCAATACCTTCCAGCGCTTGAATACTATCTGCCGTATATTTTTGTTCACTCATTTTTAATCGTTAATTTAATTCAAAAAATACTTACAAATATATGAAAAAATATTGAAATTTACTAGTTCTTCAGACGTTACGCATTAAATGAAAATAAATAAAAAACAGATTCAACAAATGAATCTGTTTTTACATTATATATAACTATTTATTTATGGAATTAAATTTCTTTATAAGTATTTATTAAGGATCCAAAGTCATTTACATTTAAAGAAGCACCGCCAATCAATCCTCCATCAACATCTGGTTTTGAGAAAATTTCCTTTGCATTTGCCGGTTTAACACTTCCTCCGTAAAGGATTGAGACTGAGTCAGCAACTTCTTTACCATATTTATCTGCAATTAATGAACGAATATAAGCATGAATTTCTTGAGCTTGTTCCGGAGTAGCTGTTTCCCCTGTTCCTATAGCCCAAACTGGTTCATAAGCAATAACAACTTTAATGATTTCTTCTGCTGTTAAGTTAAATAAAGCTACTTCAGTTTGCCTTTTTACTACGTCGAAATGTTTTCCTGCTTTTCTTTCTTCTAATAATTCACCATTGCAAAATATTGGTGTTAATCCATTATCTAAAGCAATTTTAACTTTAGCACCTATTTGTTCATCAGTTTCATTATGGTATTGTCTTCTTTCAGAATGACCAATAATGGCCCCATCAACTTGAATAGATTTAAGCATTTCAGCTGAGATTTCTCCTGTATATGCTCCTGATTTATGTACTGAAATATCTTCAGAGTATACATTCAAGTTTTTATGGTTAGCTTTTGCATTTTCCAAATATATAAACGGAATTCCTACGATAACTTCACATTTTGGTGAATTGGATTGTATGAAAGAATCTATTTCTGCTAATAAGGCTTTTGCTTCCGGCAATGTTTTATTCATTTTCCAATTCCCTGCTACTATTTTTTTTCTCATGTGTATGTAAATTAAGTTTATAATTCTTTTATTTCTTGTATTGTTGGAAAATCGTTTATATTAAATTTGGCAACGACCACTCCTTTTTTTAATATCATAATCCCTATAAAACTTCTACTAATAGTTTTTAAAGTTGTTTGATCCATTATGCAAGTAGCCATTGGACTTAAATATGTGGGATCATTTGTTAAAATGACAAATTTAAGTTTTTTCTCTTTTAATTGAAATGTGATTTTTCTCAATTTAGCCCGTTCTATAATACTTAGTTTTTTTGCAAAAGGAACAGTAATTACAACTATTTTATCTTGATCTAAAACATTTTCTGTTTTATCTTCTCCTAAACACTCAATTGAAAAATCATGTACAGATGGTAATTTGGCTTCTTTTAATATTTTGACTGATGTATCATTTATCTTCCAGTTTAAAGTATCTTTCCATATGCCTGAGTTAATATAATCATCTGAATTCATTTTTTTTTCTTTATGAGTGTTAAGATTTCTAAGTGTATAAATAATTAGGCTTTTTTGCGATTCTCCATCATTCATTCCTTCTTTAATATTCTTACCAACCGCGTAAGGTCTAAAATCTATTATCGGTTGATGTGCAATTCCCTGATATACTGTCCATATACATATCATAATAGATATCCCTATTATTATCCAATTTATTTTTAAAGTAAAGACCGGGTGTATATACTTTGACCCATAAACTAAAATAACTATCAACAGTAAAAGAATAATGTCTTTGCCAAAGGATGTCCATGGAGATAATTTTATGGCATCACCAAAGCATCCGCAATCAGTAACTTTATTGAAATAAGCTGAATAAAAGGTTAAAAAAGTAAAGAAAATTATTAAAAATAATAAGAAGCTTAAAGTGAATTTTTTCCAAATTCCTATAAGTAAGAACACTCCTAACATTACCTCAAGGATAACAAAAAATATAGATAATGGAAGTGCTAAATTTTGTAAAAAATGAATATTAAAAACACTTTCTCCAAAATATTCTTCCAACTTATAAGAAAATCCAATTGGATCAACAGTTTTAACGAAACCGGAAATTATGAAAATAATTCCAACCAGTATTCTGAGAAATTGACTTATAAATTTCATTAAACTATTTTTATTTGTTTTCCTCACTTAAAATTAAAGCAAACACTGCATAGTTTAAAATATCAAAATAATTTGCGTCTAAACCTTCTGAAACTAGGGTTTTACCTTTATTATCTTCTATTTGCTTGATACGTAATAATTTTTGCAAAATTAAATCGGTTATTGAACTTATACGCATATCTCTCCATGCTTCTCCATAATCATGGTTTTTACGAATCATTAAATTTTTAGCTTGATTAGTTATATTATCGTATAATTCAGATGCTTCTTCTAAATTTAAATCGGGTTGTTCCGCAATACCTTTTTCAAATTGTATTAAAGCCATTATTGAATAGTTAACAATTGCTAAAAATTCTCCTTCAATTCCTTCCAAAATTTTTTGTTCTCCTTTTTCCTGAATAGTTCTAATTCTGTTGGCCTTAATAAATATCTGATCAGTTAAAGAAGGTAAACGCAAAATTCTCCAAGCGGGTCCATAATCGATCATTTTATTTACAAATAATTTCTTGCAGTTTGAAATTATTAAATTAAATTCTTCTAATGTTTTTTCCATTATTATTTTATACGTACAAAAATACTATTTAACTATGTATTTACCTAGAGGTAATTTATTTAAAATGTATAAGAGTAATATTGAAATAATTAATGTACAAAAAGTGATTATAGGTATAGAGAATAATGGATTAAAAGATAAAGCATCTAATCCTATATTGTCAAACAATCCAATAATTAAAACATGTATAAGGTAAATTCCATAACTGTATTCACTTATTAAAGATAAAATTTTATTTTTTTTATTAAATATAGGCACGAGATAAAATAATAAAAATACTGAAAGAGCCTGAAATAAATCCCAAGGTTTAAATTGTTCGGTATATACCCCTGAGTTAATGGTTGCAGTATATGAATCAAAACATATATATAAATAAGATAATAAAAAAATTATAATACACGAAATGATATAATATTTAATATTATATTTATATTTTCTTCTCACTAAATAATATCCTAAGACCAAATAACCGAGAAATTCAGCATAACGCATTATATAATTGGATAGATATATGGTATCAAAAAATTTACAAAAAATAAATAATACTAAAAAACATACAATCATGAAACATAATTGTTGTTTCTGATTGCTTACCATTATCCATTGATTGATAAGAGGAAGTAATAAATAGATTCTCAAGAGCATATAAATATACCACATATGATAAGCTACTCCCGTAACCAATTCTAAATAGGAATATTCAATAACAAAATTAAAATTTAAAATTATATGATTTTTAAAATGTAAAATTAATATTTTAAAAATAATATAGATAAAACTCCAAAATAAAAAGGGAACTAATACTCTTGAAAACTTTTTAGTAAAATGTTTAAATGTATATTGCTTTCCCAATGATAATAATCCGGTCATCATGATAAAAATAGGTACACCGAATCTTGCTAAGTTTATATAAAAATTTGATATCAACCAATCATTTTCAGAAACCTTATCATAACTACGACTCATCTTAGCGGCAACATGTAATAAAACAATTCCGATAGCACAAATTGCACGAAGATTATCTATCCAAATTATATTCTTATTATTAATATCTTTTTTCACTATGTCCATATTGTTAAGAATAAAAAATTTATTATTTGAATTTTCTAAAACTATGAATTCACATGAATAAATATCCCAATGTGAATATGAATTGAAAAATATTTATAATTTTTTAATACTAAATTTTAACTAAAATTTAAAATAATACATGTCTTTATCTTTAATAATTTATTACAATTAATATAATTAAAATGATAATAAACTAATTTTTATTAAGTTAAATTATTATTCACACATATAAAATAAATATATTATCTCTTTTGTTTTTTATTGTTAGCAATAATTATAAAAAAACAAAATACTATGCGATAAATTTATAGAAAATTTAATATAAAATAAAAATATTTTAAATAAATTTAAAAAAGTTATAGGATAAGTTATTATTCATTTTTTCAATGTGATAATGTAAAATATCTTGCATTATTTATTTTTTTAAATTTACAATCTCAAATACATATTATGACAATTAACATTAGTGGGTCTTTAGTAGATTTTAATATTCCTAAAGTAGCCGGAATACTCAATATTACAGAAGATTCCTTTTATGATGGTGGTAAATATTCTACTATAGAGAAAGCTTTAAAGCATACGGAAGAATTAATTGCTGAAGAAGCTGATTTCATTGATATAGGCGGTCAATCTACACGTCCGGGTTCACGTTTTTTGTCTGAAGAAGATGAATTATCTCAAGTTATACCAGTAATTAAAGCTATTAAAAAAAAATTTCCTTTTGTAAAATTGTCTATAGATACATTTTGGTCAAAGGTTGCGGAAGAAAGCGTTTATGAAGGTGTAAGTATGATTAATGACATTTCCGGAGGAAGTATGGATGAAAAAATGTTTGAAACTGTTGGTAGATTAAAAGTACCTTATGTTTTAATGCATATGAGAGGAACTCCTCAAACCATGGGAACTTTTACGGAATATAATAATTTGATTTTAGATATTAATTATTACTTTTCAAAAAAAATTAGTGAACTTAAAAAATTTGGTGTAAATGATATCTTATTGGATCCAGGTTTTGGATTTAGTAAAACTTTAGAACAAAATTACGAATTACTCAAAAACATTGATAAATTCAAAATATTTAATCTACCTTTATACATTGGAATGTCAAGAAAAAGTATGATTTATAAATGTTTAGAAATAACTGTAGAAGAAGCATTAATAGGAACATCAGCATTAAACTTATATGCATTACAGAAAGGTGCTCATATATTACGTGTACATGATGTAAAAGAAGCTAAACAAATGATTAATCTTTGGAAAATGTTAAAATAATAATAACCATTTATAATAAATTTATTTCTTTACATGCAAAACTCATCAGAAATTATTCAAGTAAGCATTACAGGAGTTGATAAACCCGGAATAACTTCCGCAATAACCCATATATTAGGAAAATATAACGCAAAAATTCTTGACATTGGTCAAGCCAATATTCATCATTCTTTATCATTAGCCATATTATTTATGTCGGAAAATGGCAATTCCGGAAACATATTAAAAGAAATACTATTTAAAGCAAATAAGCTTGAAATTAATGTTAGATTTTATGCTCTTAGTAAGGATGAATATAGTAATTGGGTTAAGGTTCAAGGAAAAAATAGATATATTATAAATATTCTTGGAAAAGAGATTACTGCAATGCATATTTCAGAAGTATCAAACGTTTTGCTCGACTTTAAATTAAATATCGAGAGAATTATACGATTAACTCAACGTATTCCTTTAGATAGAATTATTGATCGTACTTGTTTTGAATTTGCTGTGAGGGGGAATCTACCTAATATTAGGGAAATACAAAATAAATTCTTGTTCTTATCTTCAAAATTAAATATTGATATAGCTTTACAAGAAGAGAATAGGTATAGAAGAATGAGACGTTTGATTTGCTTTGATATGGATTCTACCTTAATACAAACCGAGGTTATTGATGAACTTGCAGAAAAAGCAGGAGTAGGCAAAGAGGTTAAAGCTATAACCGAATCCGCCATGAATGGTAATATCGATTTTTCCGAAAGTTTCAAAAGAAGAATTAAGCTTTTAAAAGGATTAGATGAATCCGTTTTAAAAGAAATTGCTGAAAAACTACCAATAACTGACGGTCTTGAGAGATTAATGGGAGTACTAAAAAAGAGTGGATTTAAGACCGCTATTATTTCCGGTGGATTTACTTATTTCGGAGACTATCTTAAAGAAAAATTTGGTTTTGATTATGTATTTGCTAACAAACTGGAAATAATTGATGGAAAATTAACCGGCAATTATATCGGAGATATTGTTGACGGTAAGAAAAAAGCAGAATATTTAAAATTAATTTCAACTTTCGAAAATATTGATATACAGCAAACTGTTGCTGTAGGTGATGGCGCTAACGATTTGCCTATGTTATCAATAGCCGGATTGGGAATTGCATTTCATGCTAAACAAACTGTTAAACAAAATGCCAATCATTCTTTATCTACAATTGGTTTAGATGGTATATTATATTTCTTGGGTTACAAAGATTCTTCAGAAGATATCGAAATGAAATCTTTTTCCTAAATTCTAAGTTTATTTTTAGGTTATATTAGAAAGTTGTGTAATTTACAATTTAATAAGCAGCAATAGCCGATCTTACAATAACATTACCTAAAGAATCGAGCTTTTCAAGATAAACCTCTTCCAATTGATTCACAAGATTGGGATTATAAGGTTGGCTTACTCGTACATAATTTTCAGTATATCCGTACATCATTCCATTTTTATTTTCATGTTCCCAAAGGACCGTTTTAATTTTGCCCAGTTGGGATTCATAAAAAGCATGACGTTTTTTTTCGGATAATATTTTCAACATTTTATTTCTTTTCTTTCTTTCAGAGTAAGGTACTTTTTCTTCCATATCTATAGCTTCAGTATTATCTCTTTCTGAATAGGTAAAGACGTGTAAATAACTTACAGGAAGCTTTTGTAAAAAATTATAAGTCTCAAGAAACTTTTCTTCTGTTTCACCAGGAAAACCTACTATTACATCAACTCCTATGCAGGCATCCTGTATTATGGAATGAATTTTATTAATTCTGTCACTATATAAGTTAGTTAAATATCTACGTTTCATTTTTTTCAAAAGATCATCACAGCCGGATTGTAATGGAATATGAAAATGAGGAACGAAAATATTTGATTTAGAGACATACTCAATAATTTCATCTCTAAGCAAATTCGGCTCAATCGAGGAAATTCGTATTCGCTCAATAGATTGTAGCTGATCTAAATTCTGTACTAATTCTAAAAAAGTATGCTGATGTTTTTTATTTCCAAATTCTCCTTTTCCATAATCTCCAATATTAACTCCCGTAAGTACAATTTCTTTGATATTTTTATCAGCAATCTCTTCCGCTTGTTTTATGATATTTTGTAGTTCAGCAGATCTTGAAATTCCTCTTGCTAATGGTATAGTACAATAGGTACATTTATAATCACACCCATCCTGAACTTTTAAAAATGCTCGAGTCCTATCGCCTAAAGAATAGGACCCTACAAAAAAATCTGCCTGATCAATTTCACATGAATGGACTTTTACATCAGAGTCTTTCTTCAAATCTGAAATATATTTATGAATATTGAACTTTTCCTTAGCTCCTAATACTAAATCAACCCCGTCAATTTTACTAATTTCATCAGGTTTTAATTGAGCATAACAGCCTATCACACAAATTAAAGCATCAGGATTTAGATGTAAAACCCGTTTAACAATAGTCTTACATTCTTTATCTGCGTTATCAGTTACTGAACATGTATTAATTATATAAACATCAGCTCTTTCATTAAAAGTTACTTTCACAAACCCTTCTTCAATTAATTGTCTTGCTATCGTTGATGTTTCAGCAAAATTTAATTTACATCCTATAGTATGAAATGCTACTGATTTCCTGATTTCTTTTAACATGATGCAAAATTACGTATTTAATTTATTTACTGAAATTATTATAATAATTATATCAGATTTTCATATTTTATAAAAAAAAATCCCTGAATATAAAATAATCAGGGAAACATCTAATAAAAAGTCATATTTTAATTATTAAAAATACTTCTTCCATTTAACGGTTGAAGCGGTCTATTATTAGTTTTAGGTAAGTGATATTTTATTTCATCGATTTCTTCATTGGTCATGGTAATAGGATTTTTAAATATGATCCAAGTTACATTTTCTGTACAAGGAGGTGTTGTTAATGATCCTAAATAAGTAAAATAGGATTTATTTTTTGGATATAAATTTTCAGGATTAAATTTTATCGATGTATCTATTTTTTCAAATCCTTTTAAGGATTTGAAAACTTCTAATTTTTCAAAATATGAATTTATATCACCTTCCTTAACTAATACTCCTATAACTAACACAGATCCATCATTAGCTTTATGAACAAAATGTAATTCCAGTGGATATCTTACTCTATCTACAGTATGTTCTGATTCTTCATGGGCATGAAATTGCACCAATGAATATACTTTCTTATTATACGTTATCGAACTTCCTGATTTAAAGTCAAATTGTAAGGAATGTCCATTGTCTTCGATATCTTCTATTTCACCTGAACCGTAATTGAATAATATTGGTGATAAATCTTTTTTAAATTTAGATTGGGAAATGTTAATGGGAGATTGAAATTTTCCAATACCACATTGTTTTCCTTCTTCAAATTCTCCCCAATGTTCCGGTGAAGAATCTCCTTCATATCCCCAATGATGATTCTGTGAAAAGCCTATAGTAGCTGCTAATATAGTTAAAAATAAACAAGTCTTTTTCATTGTTTTATTGATTATAATTTAACACAAAATTATGTATCTAAAAAAGAACATAAATGTTAAAATTATGTTAATTAGTTTATTTATATTCTCTTTCATAAAACTAAAAACTCAAAATAAAACTTTATGATTTGATTTTATAATAATGAGAATTACATTTGCAGCTAATTTTTCAAAATTATCAAACTTATATTATACATGACTAATGCTATAAATTCTAAGTCTAATAATATATCTCCTAAAAGAATACGATTAGGGGTTTTTGCATTTTACTTTTCACAAGGAATTTGTTTTTCAAGCTGGGCTAGCCGAATACCCGATATAAAAAATCTATTAAAATTGGGAGATGCTTCTTGGGGAACAATATTATTAATGCTTCCTATTGGGCAAATCTTAGGAATGACATTATCTGGCTATTTAATTTCTAAGTTTGGAAGTAAAAAAATATTAATTGCTGCATTACCTTGCTATGCTTTAGCACTTATATCAATTGGATTAGCTCAAAGCGAACTTATCTTAATTGGAAATTTAATTTTATTCGGATTTTTTGGCAATTTTTGTAATATATCTGTAAATACTCAAGGCATACTTGTTGAAAATTTGTACAATAAATCAATTATGTCATCTTTTCATGGAGGATGGAGTTTAGCCGGATTTACCGGTTCTCTTGTTGGGCTTTTAATGGTAAATTTTGGTCTTTCTCCTTTTCATCATTTTATAATTATATTTATTATAGTAACTTTATTGATACTATTTAATTTCAGATATTTACAAATTGATAAAAAAAGAGTTTCTGAAAATGCTTCTAATTCAAAAGATACAAAAGAAAAAATTAAACCTGAAAAATTTCTGTTTCTATTAGGGATAACTGCATTTTGTGGTATGGCTTCTGAAGGAGCAATGTTTGATTGGAGCGGAATTTATTTTGAAAAAATAGTAAAAGTTTCAAAAAATTGGGCGCCTCTTGGTTTTACTTCTTTTATGATTATGATGGCTAGTGGAAGATTTATAGCCGATCATGCGATACAAAAATGGGGACGACAGAAAATAGTACAAACTAGCGGTATATTAATATCTTTAGGTCTATTATTATCAGTTGTCTTTCCTAATCTAATTGTTACTACTTTATCTTTTATGATTATAGGACTTGGAGTATCAAGCATTATACCTACTATCTATAGCTTATCTGGACAAAAAACAAAAATCCCTACAGGCATGGCTCTAACTATAGTATCGAGTATAGGATTTATAGGTTTTTTATTAGGTCCTCCTATGATCGGTTATATTTCAGATGTACTTAATCTGAGATTTTCCTTTGCATTAATCGGTATTTTTGGAATTTGCATCTTTATACTTTCATCAAATTTAAAAGTTTTTAAAGAATAGGAATTAAATATAAAATGAATGCTCATTAAAATATTTCAATTTAATATATTAATGAGCATTTTTTATTTATAAAATTCTCTTAATTTTTTTCAAATCTAAATAACACTAAAGCTAAATAATATCTAATTTTTACACCTAAAAGTAATAAAATATAAAAAAAATAAGGCTTACTATGATATTTTTTAACAAAGATTTCCATAGCATTATAAAAACGTTTATAAGATATTTTATCTTTGTGCGTAGCTGCTCCTTTATAATGTAAAAGGGTGGATTGTCCATAATAATAATTATCATATCCTAACATTAAAATGGAATAGCTTAAATCAATATCTTCTCCATACATAAAATAAGATTCGTCCAACCCTCCTACTTCATTATATGTTTTCCTTTTCGTAAAGAAAAAACATCCTGTTAAAATTTCAACTTTACCGATTTCATATTCACCCAAATCGGTATTATACAATCCTGAAAAATTTAATCTTGATTTTAAAAAAAATAGTTGTGTAAATAATTTAGTAAAGGTATTTTTAAGATTAGGTATATTTCTCTTAGATTCAGGACGATAACAATTATTAAAATCAGCTATTCTTACCCCCAATGCTCCAAAATTTTTTATATTTTCTGCAAACGGAATTATTTTTTCAAAAATATCTGTATCTACTTGAGTATCGGGATTTAATAAAACAATATATTTTCCGGAGGAATGGTTTACTCCAATATTATTTGCCTTAGAAAAACCTAAATTTTCTGAATTTTGTATCCATAATATTTGAGAAAAATGCTTTGTTATATATTCTTTACTCCCATCCTGTGAATTATTATCGACTACTATAATCTCAGCATCAATATTTTTAGTAGCAAGTAAGCAACTCTTTATGCAATCTTCTAAAAAATCTTTAACATTATAATTAACTATAATAATTGAGAGTTCTTTCATTAATTTTTTCACTTTAGACCTTGTTTATAAGGAACCCTATTTTGAATTGAACGTATTAATGTTAATTCATCCGTATATTCAAGTTCGTCTCCAACACCGATTCCTCTTGCTATCGCTGTAAATTTAATTTGAGAATTATTCAAAATTTTATATAAATAAAACATCGTGGTGTCTCCCTCAATGGTTGCACTCAATGCAAATATAATTTCATCAATTCCTTGATCTTTAACTCTTTCAACTAATGGATTAATGCATAAATCTGATGCACTAACGCCTTCCATAGGTGATATTCTCCCTCCCAAAACATGATATTTTCCATTGTATTGTTGAGTGCTCTCTATTGCCATTACATCTCTCACATCTTCGACAACACATATAATTTTTTCATTGCGATACGGATTTGCACATATAGTGCAAATATCGGTATCGGAAAGATTATTGCATTGTTTACAATGTTTGATTTCGTGTACTAATCTAGAAATTGATTTTGATAAATTATCCGCTTGAATTTCAGGAATATCCAATAAATGTAAAGCCAAACGTAATGCTGTTCTTTTTCCAATTCCCGGAAGCTGTGAAATTTCTTCAACAGCTTGTTCTAAAATCTTGCTTGGATAATTATAATTCATAGAATCATTGATGTAAATAAAAAATCTTAATTATGTTCTAAGGATGAAAGATATTTTTCTGCATCCAAAGCAGCCATGCAACCGGCACCGGCTGCTGTAATCGCTTGTCGATAACGTTTATCGGCAACGTCTCCTGCTGCAAAAACACCAGGTATATTGGTTTCCGTACTAAAAGGTTTTATATGTAAATAACCTGTTTCATCCATATCTAATTTTCCTTTAAAAATCTCAGTGTTTGGTTTATGTCCTATAGCAATAAATATTCCATCAACATCCAATATTTTTTCTTCTTTTGTTTGATTATCGACAACTATTGCCTGAGAAACTAAATTGTTTTCTCCTTTTATATCTTTTAATTCAGTATTATACATCAATACAATATTAGTAGTCATATCAACTCTTTCCTGCATAATTTTAGAAGCTTTGAGATAATCTTTACGTACTAACATAAAAACAGTTTTACATATTTTAGCTAAGTAAGTAGCTTCCTCTGCGGCAGTATCTCCTCCTCCTACAACTACGACATTTTTTCCTCTATAAAAAAAGCCATCACAAGTGGCACATGCTGAAACTCCACCACCTCTATAGTTTTTTTCAAATTCCTTACCTAAATATTTTGCGCTTGCACCTGTAGCTATTATTACTGTCTTTGTTTTATACTCTTTTCCTGATATTGTTTTTACAGTGTGCAAATCTCCAAAATTTTGCCCAAATAGTACTTCTGTTACTGTATCGATATTAATGGTAGTACCAAATTTTTCAGCTTGTTTTTGAAGTTGTGTCATCATTTCCGGCCCGGTTATACCATCAGGATAACCCGGAAAATTCTCTACCTCAGTAGTAGTAGTTAATTGGCCTCCAACCTCAAGGCCGGTTATTATTATAGGATTCATTTCAGCTCTCGCTGCATAAATTGCTGCAGTGTAACCGGCAGGACCGGAACCGATAATTATTGTCTGTAATATATTCGTTTTTTCTGTCATCAGTAATGTTTATTAACAACTTTGTAAAGTTACTAATTTTCTTATTGAGCCTTACCTTGTTCAATAAAGTAGGTATTCAATTAAATTATGAGCTCTTCAGCAAATAAAATATTTGATCAAGATATGTTTATACTAAATCAGGATAATATTAATAAATTATATAAATATTTGCCCAATATTACATTTCTAATTAAAATATTTAATCATTATAAGATATTATAAACCAAGTCATTAAAAGTTGATCGATTTTAAAATAATTATATAATTACGAATTAATAGTTGATATAGTTAAGCAAATTCTTCTAATTTTTTACCATTAAGTATAATCCACTCATCTAAATTAAAATCAGCTTGTATTCCAATTTTAGCAAATTTATCTTTAGAATCCTTAATTAGTATACATCTCCCTTGAGCATCGATTTCTTCATGACCATTCATCAATGATAGATCTCCAATATCTTCTATTTTAGCAACAAATGATATTTCTTCATCCCCCATAATAATTTTTTCAGTGTATTGTATAGCTATATCAACTGTTTCCTTTTTTTCTTTACATAATCTTACATTTCGATATATTATGTCATAAAATGAAGGAGAATTATTCGGTATTTTTTCATATAATTCATATCCGGCCTCCCATTCTTTCTTTATAGTAGCATAATGTAAAGCAGTAATTAATGACAAGGTAAAATATTTACGTGTTTTTTTACGATAATAATCATTTGGATAATGACCACCTTCAAATAGTATTGTCGGGATATCTAATTTTTGAAAATTATCTCCTACAGATCTTGGATAAAATTCATCAGAAAATCTGGAGATTTTATTAGGAATGAGTTTAGTCATTTCTTTGTAAATATCTGCAATCAATCCCATTGATTTTTTTCGAGTATGGGTAATTTTTCTATCAATTGATTCTGATGGAGATAAAAAGGCCAACGTTGCTGGTTCTTTTTTTCCTTCCAAACCAAATATGGTTCTTTGATCGTGTAAATTGAATGCCAAATCATATTTTTTTTCATTAGCAATTTTTTTCAATACTTGCATTTCAACAGATGAAGCTGCTAAAAAATCACGATTTATATCTATACTTATTATATTCCTTCGAGTCCAAATTTCAGCTCCATCGGGATTTAACATAAAAATAATATCAAGAGTAAACTCATTGAGAATTTGACCTGCAATAGAATTTTTATTTTCTAAAAATTTGAGCAAATCTAAACAACTTAACGTACCTGTTGTTTCATTTCCATGCATTTGCGTCCAAATCAGAATATTCTTATTACCCTTACCTATAGTTACTTTATATATAGGTTTTCCCATTTCTGATTTTCCAACCTCTTTTATTAAACTATTATAATTTTTGAGTAAGAAACTAAAAAGCATGGGAGGATTGATATATCTATTTTTAAAATTTTCTTCTAATTCAAAATTTTCTTCTAAATCGAAGATTTTAAATTCTGCGTACATAGCTTTATTTTTTACAAAGATATTCAATTAAAAACAGTTTTAGTTAATTTACATTTGTAATTTACATTTGTAAAATAACAACACTAAGCATGTGTTCTCTTTTTGATTTAAAGTTTATATTGTATATCAAATCAATAAAAATAATACTTTTTATATTTATAAGTACTTGTTTACCAGTATTTTATTGTTTATAGTTTGTAGTTATAGTTTAATATAACTTTAAATATGTTTTTTAATTAAATCGAAAATATTATTATTATCTTTGTAATTAACATCTCATTTCACATTTGTAAATTGTTAACATTTGTAAATTATGGAAATCGACAAAAGAATCTCTACCCTTATAGAAATACTTGGATTAACACCAGGGGAATTTGCTGATAAAATAAATGTTCAAAGATCAAGTATTTCACATATCACATCAGCTAGAAATAAACCTTCATTAGACTTTTTAGAAAGAACGCTTTCTGTTTTTCCTGAAATTAATTCTGAATGGCTTATTTTAGGAAAAGGAAAACCATTAAAATCCCAATATAAAGAAATAAAAAAATCAGATTTAGAAATAGAAAATAATAATATTCAAAAGCTGCAATCTACTCCTACACTATTTCATTATGAAGAAGAAAATGAAGTAATAAAAACTGCTCAAGAAAATAAAATAGAAAATTTTAAAGTCTCTGAGAATCTCTCAGAAAAAAATTTTACGGATGAAGATTCATCCATTAAAAATTCAATGCAGAAAACTAGTGGGAAAAAAAAGAAGGAAATAAAGAAAATATTAATTATATATGAAGATAATACCTTCGAAATATTGGAAAATTAAATTTTTCAATTAAAAACATAAAAAAAGAGGGAAATTAAATTATCCCTCTTTTATTTTAAAATTCGATACAAAAATTAAGATTATTTAATTCTTGCATCTTTAATTCTTGCTTTTTTACCGCGTAGATCTCTAAAATAATAAATTCTTGCTCTACGTACTTTACCTCTTCTATTAACTTCAATATTTTGAAGCGCAGGCATATTAATAGGAAAAACTCTTTCAACTCCGACATCACCACTCATTTTTCTAATAGTAAATGTCTTAGTAGCTCCAGTTCCTTTAACTTGAATTACAACACCTTTAAAAAACTGAGTTCTTGTTTTATTGCCTTCTTTAATTTCGTAATAAACGGTAACAGTATCTCCTGCTCCAAACTTTGGAAATTCTTTTTTTGCAATGTACTTGTCTTGTACGTACTTAATTAATGGTTCCATTTAAAAAAATATAATCATTTATAATTGAATAACATTCACGTCTTTCGTCAGAGGTTATTCAATCGGCTGCAAAATTAATCATTCTTATTTAATTCTACAAAAATACAATCGAAAAATTAAGAAATGATCAACCTCAATTAAAATTCATTTTATTTATTTTTTTTTGAATCTTTTTTAATTTTTTCAGCTATTTTTTTTGCTCTTTTTTCACTATCAGGATGACTAGATAACATTTTAGATTTTAAGCCTTTATCTACTCCTGCTTGTTTTTCCATTTCTGCAAATTTAGTGAATGCTGTAACTAAAGCCTGAGGATCTTTTCCATTGGAAACTAAAAATTTATATGAATAGTTATCTGCATCTGATTCTTGAGATTGAGAAAATTGGGCTGATGTCAACGTTTGAGCTAAGCTCCCTATGTCGGAATTAACTATATCTGCAACTGAACCTTGGGTGTCACCTGCATACTTAGCTGCTGCCGCCGTTAGAAGCGCTTGTTTATATCCTTTTTTTGAATGTCCCAATTTTACATGTCCTATTTCATGTCCTATAATTGCTAACAATTCATCATCTGTCATAATATCCATAAGCGATGAAAATACACGTACGCTACCATCTGGGCTAGCAAAAGCATTTACATCAATCACATAATAAACTTTATAATTTAAATTTAATCCATCATAATTTTTATACGGCTCAAAAATTTTTGCCAGGCGTTCTGCATAAGCCTTCTTATTATCTTTATCAGTAATCTTACACACGGGATTATTCTCATCCATCCACTTTACTGATTCCGCAGCTGCCATTGCAATTTCTTCGTCAGAAATCGTGATTGCTGTTGCTAAATTTTTAGCTGCCTCGATTTTCCCTTTTCCTATATTGGTATTACCAATTTTTATTTGAGAATTTATACTTGTATAAAGTAAGCAAGCAAATGAAAGAGTTAAAATAATTTTGTTCATAATTATAAAATTTTCTGAATACAAAAATATTAATTTTTTACAATTATGAAATATAAATAATAAATAATTATATGCTGCATTGACAATAAAAATAATCGATATATACTTTCAATTCCAATTATATTTTATTAATTAATGTAGAATTTGAAGAAGAAAGGTAGGTTGGATAAAAAAGGCATTTATTGATTAAAAATTTTTTGAATTTTTAATCAATAAATGAAAGAAATAGCTTATACGTTAAAACGGAAATGAATAATATCTCCGTCATTTACAATATATTCTTTACCTTCCACAGATAACTTTCCAGCTTCTTTTACCTTAGCTTCAGAACCGTAGGTTATAAAATCGTTATATGAAATAACTTCCGCTCTAATAAAACCTTTTTCAAAATCTGTATGTATAACACCGGCTGCTTGGGGTGCCGTCCATCCTTTTTCAATTGTCCAAGCCCTAACTTCTTTGACTCCTGCGGTAAAATAGGTTTGTAAATTTAATAATTTATAGGCTTGACGTATTAAACGATTTACTCCCGGTTCATTCAAATTCAATTCTTCTAAAAATATCTGACGTTCTTCATAAGTCTCTAATTCAGATATATCGGCTTCTATTTGGGCCGCTAGAACTATAACTTCAGCCTTTTCATCTTTAACCTTTTCTTTTACTTTTTCTACATATTCATTACCCTCTTTAGCAGATTTTTCATCTACATTGCAAACATACATTATAGGTTTAAAGGTTAACAATTGAAGTTCAGCAATGACAGGTTCTGTAATACTATCCGTTTCAAATTCGCGCGCATTTTTTCCTTCTTCAATAAAAGACCTTAATTTTTCCAACACGGATACTACCAGTTGTTCATCTTTATTTCCCGCTTTAGCTGCTCTTTTAGACTTATCTAATTTCTTTTCAATGGTTTCCAAGTCTTTAAGTTGGAGCTCAATATCAATGATTTCTTTATCTCTAACCGGGTCTATAGTTCCTTCAACATGGGTTATATTTTCGTTTTGAAAACACCGTAACACATGTATAATAGCATTTGTTTCTCTTATATTAGCTAAAAATTGATTACCTAGTCCTTCGCCTTTACTAGCTCCTTTAACTAAGCCGGCTATGTCTACTATTTCCACTACCGCAGGCACTACCCTTTCCGGTTCAACTAATTCCTCAAGCTTATTTAACCTTAGATCAGGTACAGAGACTGTACCGACATTCGGTTCAATAGTACAGAATGGATAATTAGCAGATTGTGCTTTTGCATTAGATAAGCAGTTAAATAAAGTAGATTTTCCTACATTGGGTAAACCAACAATTCCACATTTCATACTTGAAAAATTTATGACAAATATATAAAATTATAATTTAGCTTTTTAAGAGAGTCTTTAATGAAAAATATTTAAAAGGTAAAATAAAATTTTATGTTAAAATTCAGATTTCCCTACTACTTAATATTCTCAAATATAAAAATATTTAATCCATAAATTTATCTGTTTTCAATTATAGTAAAGATAGATTAAATTGATCAATCTGTACTAATCTTTTTCCTTTTAGAGATCATTTATAAACTTAGTAAAAGACTGATTAATATATTAGACATTGTTCATATTAGGTATTTCACCTTCATCTACTTTAAACTCATGATTCTAAAAATAAATTCTATTATTATTAGATTTCAATTCCATTATAATAAGATTCCCCTAGCATCATGAGCTATGAGAATGAAATCTGAAGGAATTATATTCTTATAAAACTTAATAAATTACTATATTTTTCTCTGCCTAAACTAAGAAATTGATCAAACGAAAATCCATCATTTCTATCAGAAAAAAATCTAAATGAATTTGGCTGAAGCTGTCCTACGTTATATTTCTTTGAGAAATCTTTATAATCATTTGATAAATTATTCCTAATAATTTTTTCTCAAAATTGGAAATGTCTTCTAAGGTTGCGGAATTTTTAGAATAAATAATAGTAGCCATAAACTATTTTTTACCTTTACTTGTTGAAATTTCACCTGTATGTCTTACTGCATCTTAAATATGAGAAATGCATATATCCAGAATACTTATAGTGCAATGTACATCGTGCTAGTCGTAGATTTCCTAGACCATACCTAGCGCTCTATTATGGAACAAGAGTTAAATTGAAAAAGCAGAGAAGTTTCGTTTTTCTTACACTGTTTTTATTAGTTATAATAAGTAAAACCAAAAAAATTATTTGGGTCTAAAAACAATTGCCTTTCATTTCTCCCATCTTTGTAATTAATCTCAAGGGGCGAAAAAGGGATCGCTTTGTAGTCAATTTGAGTTACTTTTATTTCCTGTTCAGTCTTAAATAATTGTGAATATATAGACATTAAAGAAAATTGATCATCTTCATCAACATCAAACCATTCATTTATATTTTTCAGATGATTATAACAAATAATCCCATCATCAATGTACAATTCGAAGACATTTTCATTTATGATGAAATATATCCTCTCATACATTGGGTGGAAAACCGGTGGAGTTTCAGCATCTATATAACCTGAAACCATAACGTTACTTATAGTACCTTGTAACATGCGGTTAAATAATTGTTTCATATGAGTAAGAACATTTCACATTCAAAAAATAAACTTAACAAGTCACTTATAAGTTGTATTAAATAAATTCAATTTAAAAAATGACTTTTATTAAAAAATGCCCATAATTTGCATTTTATTTTAAAAGTATTTCTAATAATTCTTCAGAAATAGTTCGACCTTTATCTTTGTTATAAAATCCTTGAATATCTTTTGCAAAATCATCATGGGTATAATTATCCGGGTCACTTTTATATTTTTTCAAAAATGGTACACATGGTTTGGGTCTCGGTCCCCAGTGCGCTATTTCTTGAAAAGTATCCGGTTCAATAAACAGTACAATAGGAATTGCTTTACCTCCATTGGTTAAATATTGATTAATTAATGATTCGTCTTCATCTCTAAAAAAAATCCTCATTTCCAATTTTTCGGAAGATTCAGCTATTTTATTAACAACAGGTACTATTTGAGCAGCATCACCACACCAACCTTCAGATATAACTAAAATATTCTTTTTACGTGTAATTTTCTGTAAACCCGATAATACTTCATTTTTCAATACTAAGGTTTTATCATTACGATGTATCCGACTAAGGTTCAAGCGTGTATATTCAGCATATTTTTTTATTTCTTCATTTTTAGAAATTACTCCTTCATTTGCTTGTATTTCAATAATATTTTTGTACTCAGCATACGAAACTCCTTTATCCCAATAGTTTCCTAAATTTATTGAATCCATCATCTTATATTATATTTTTCATTTTTATTTACTTTTATATATAGATTTGAAATATTTAAGATTTGAAAAATTATTTTATTTAAAGATAAGTTTCTCATATTCATTACATTTAGTAACAAATACAAGTCTTTATATGTAATTTAAATATTAACAGATAATTTACTCTCCATATTCCTTATTATTTATAATTACATAAAATAATTTTTAATGTATGGAAATATATTTTTAATATTTAAAAATTATACTTTTCTCACTTTATCTAACAACCAAAAATCAGCAAGTATTAATGCTGCTAAAGCTTCCACTATAGGTACTGCTCTAGGAAGCACACAAGGATCATGCCTTCCTTTTCCCTTAATAACGTTTATATTTCCTTTTTCGTCTATAGTTTGTTGTTCTTTCATTATGGTAGCTACCGGCTTAAAGGCTACTTTAAATAGGATATCCATGCCATTAGATATTCCACCTTGAATACCTCCGGAATTATTGGTTAAAGTTTTTCCGTTTTGGATAAAAATATCGTTGTGTTCGGATCCTTTTAAGTGAGTACCGTCGAAACCGCTTCCAATTTCAAATCCCTTAGCTGCATTAATGCTCATCATACCTTGAGCCAGTCTGGCGGATAGCTTATCAAATATAGGTTCACCTAAACCTATCGGCACATTTTTAATTATACAGGTTATTATTCCGCCAATTGTATCGCCTTCCTTTTTAATTTCAGCTATTCTTTTTATCATTTTATCAGCTGTTTCTGAATCCGGGCATCTAACTATGTTCGATTCAGTTAAAGAAAGATCAAGATCATAAATATTTTTTTTCAGGGTAATATCACCTACAGAGGAAACAAAAGCTTGAAATTTGATTGTAGATAATAATTGTTTAGCCAAAGCACCGGCAACAACCCAATTGGCAGTTTCTCTTGCAGAGGTTCTCCCTCCTCCTCGATGATCCCTAATTCCGTATTTATTAAAATAGGTAAAATCTGCATGAGAGGGTCTAAAAATTCCAGTATTATGATCGTAATCATTGGACTTCTGATTAGTATTTTTTATAAGAAATCCTATGGATTGACCAGTTGTCTTTCCTTCAAATATACCAGAAAGAAATTCAACTTTATCATCTTCTTTACGTTGAGTGACAATTTTTGATTGACCTGGTTTCCGACGATCCAGTTCTTTTTGTATTTTTTCAAAATTAATGGATAATCCGGCAGGAAACCCATCAATAACACCTCCAAGTGCAGGTCCATGACTTTCACCAAAGGTAGTAAGCTTTATAAATTTACCGAATTCATTGAACATATTCTTACAAATGTAAGAAATAAAGTAAATTTACAAGTAGTATTATTTACAAAAACAGAAAATCTTTTATAGATTTTCTGTTTTATTATCTGAAATTATTTTTTTGAATTAGAGTAATGATTTAATATGCTTTATATTGCTTTGGATGGTATCTACAACTTCTTTAACATTTCCACTCAACATCATTTTGGTCATAGAGGTAGTCATCCCTTTTATTTGTGTCCATTCTATTTTAGGGGGTAAGGCAAGTGAATTTGGATCGGTCATTAGATTTACCAACACAGGACCATTGGTTGAAAATGCTTCATGTATGGCTCCTTCTACTTCTTCGGGCTTAGTAACATTAATACCTTTAAATCCCATAGCCATAGCTATCATTGCAAAATCCGGATTAACCATATCTGTCTCATTATCAGGTATTCCATCTACTTCCATCTCCAATTTTACCATACCTAACGAACGATTATTAAATACAAATAATTTTACAGGCAAGTTATATTGGTAAATTGTTGCTAAATCTCCCAATAACATTGAAATCCCTCCATCGCCACAGAAGGAGATAATTTGTCTTCCCGGGTTTGCTAAAGCGGCACCAATTGCCATAGGCATGGCATTAGCCATCGTACCATGACTGAAAGAGCCTAACATTTTTCTCTCTCCTGTTGCTTGTATATAACGAGCTCCCCAAACACAGCACATACCGGTATCTACAGTAAATATAGCATCTTTAGCAGCTAATTTATTTATTGTGGATGCTACATATTCCGGATGGATTAAATTTTCTTTTCCTGGATCTTTTACATATACATCCAAGCCTTCTTTTACTTTTTCATATTTATGCAGCTGCTTTTTTAGAAAAGATTCATCTTGTTTTTCTTCAATTAATGGTAATAACACGTGTAAAGTATCTTCAATTTTTCCGCATAATCCCATATCAACTTTTGCTCTTCTTCCTAATCTGTCAGCTCTTTCATCAATCTGAATTATTTTTTTATTGGTAGGCATAAAATTAGCATATGGAAAATCTGTTCCTAAAAGAAGAATAACATCTGCTTCATGCATACTTTGAAATGCAGAGGGCAAACCCAATAATCCGGTCATACCGACTTCATAAGGATTATCGTATTGAATTCCCATTTTTCCTCTAAAAGAATATCCTATAGGAGCTTTTAATTTTTCGGCTAATTTAATAAGGTCAGCATGTGCTTTACTGGCACCTATACCGCAATAAATGGAAATTTTTTCATTTTCATTCAAAATATCGGCAAGTGTTTGCAATTCATGATCTGAGGGTCTTATAATTGTATCATTTTTATAAACTTTTAAAGAACTTAATATATCCTCAGCAGGTTTTGATTCTAAATCACCAGGTAATCCAAAAACGGCTACCCCTCTTTTTGATTGAGCGTTCTGAATAGCCCTTTGTAACATTCTTGGAGCTTGTTCAGGTAAAGTTGCAATTTGACAGTATACACTGCAATCATCAAAAAGCTTAGTAATATTAGTTTCCTGAAAATAATCCGTACCAAATTCTCTTGTTCCACAGGTGGAAGCAATGGCGATCACAGGCACATTTGCCCTATTCGCTTCATAAAGACCATTAATTAAGTGTATATGCCCAGGACCGGAACTTCCAGCGCAACAAGCGATCCCTTCTAACTCAGCCTCGGCAGCTGCTGCAAATGCTCCAGCTTCTTCATTCCTAACATGTATCCATTGAATTTTCCCTTGTTTTTTAATAGCTCTATTTAGCTCATTTAGACTATCACCCGTTACTGCATAAATTCTTTTTATACCAGCTTCTGCTAACATATCTACTAATTGATCTGCTACTTTTTTTTCCATAATAATTTTAAAAATAAATAAAGTATAATTACTTGCTCAAAATTTGTTCCAGGTAAATATACTTTTTTAATAATTTTAACAATTATTGTTTATTTGATAGCATTATAAGTAGTTATAAGATAAATATTATTTTAGAATTCATGATTAAATTGCTGTAGCATACGTATATCATTTTCGGTAAACATACGTATATCCCCAATTTGATACATAAGCATAACTATTCTTTCAATCCCCATTCCGAAAGCAAATCCACTATATTTTTCCGGATCAATGTTAACATTTTTTAAAACATTAGGATCTACCATCCCACAGCCTAAAATTTCTAGCCATCCTGTTCCTTTAGTTATTCGATAATCAGTTTCCGTTTCTAATCCCCAATAAACATCAACCTCAGCACTTGGCTCTGTAAAAGGAAAATATGACGGTCTCATACGTATTTCTGATTTGCCAAATAATTCCGAAGTAAAATATTGTAAAGTTTGTTTTAAATCTGCAAAAGAAACATCGGTATCAATATATAAACCTTCAATTTGATGGAACATACAATGTGATCGTGATGAGATGTCTTCATTCCTATATACCCTTCCTGGAGATAATATACGGATAGGAGGCTCATTATTCTCCATATATCTTATCTGAACAGAGGAAGTATGGGTTCTTAATACCATATCCGGATTTTTTTCTATAAAAAATGTATCCTGCATATCTCTAGCCGGATGATATTCAGACATATTTAAGGCTGTGAAATTATGCCAATCATCTTCAATTTCTGGTCCGTCTGCTACTGAAAAACCTATTTTTTTAAAAATATTGATAATCTTATGTTTAACAATATTTATAGGATGTCTGCTTCCTAGATTTAAAGGAATTCCCGGACGAGTTAAATCATTTTGTATTTCGGAATGATTGTCTTCATTAACATCCTCTTTTAAAGAATCTATTTTTTTTGCAACTGATTGTTTTAAATTATTTATCAATTGACCAAATTCTTTTTTACTTTCGTTAGGAACTTCTTTAAATTTTTGAAATAGGTCATTCAAAATTCCTTTCTTTCCTAAATACTTGATTCTAAATTGTTCAATTTCTTCAGCTTTTTGAGAAGAAAATGACTCTACTTCCTCTAAATATTTTTTGATAGTATTTATCATTAGTTATCTTTAATAATTTTTATTTTATAAAGATTTTTATCTTTTTGCAAAAATAATAAAACAAAAATACTATTATTATTTTAAAAAAAAGATTTCATAAATATTTTAAATTCTGATATTCATTTATTTCTAAGACTTATTATAATAAAAAAGCCTCTTTTTACAGAGGCTAAGGTTTTTAAAGAAATAAAAACTAAATAAACATTAAAATAATGCCTTTTTCAATATAAATTGTTTTAGTGTGTTTGTAATCTTACAATCGTATAAACAAACACCATACCATTTATCTTATTATATTTAATTATATTATTTTTAATAATTAAATATAACTAAACAGTAATTTAAATAAATATATTATTAAGCTTATATTTTATAAAAATAATTTAAAATAATAAAATTCAAATCAAATTTCCAATTATGACATGTTATACAACAAATAAATATCCGTTATTATATTAATTATTAATATATAAATAACTTATAAAATAAATTTATAACTATAGTTGTTATATAATGAATAAATTATGAATTTATAAAACATGTCCATTCAATCACTATTACTAACAACTTTACAATTAAAAATAAGATTTAAATTAGTAAATTTGAATTTTCTAAACATAAATACAATTATGATTAATAAATTCATAATGTATTGTTTACTAATACTAACTTTTTTAAATTGTAAAACATTGGAAATAGACAAACAAACATATGACGGACTGGGAAATGGCCTATATGCAAATATTAAAACAAATAAAGGTGATATGTTGGTTAAATTTTTTGATCATGAGTCTCCAGTAACCGTAGCAAACTTTATTGGATTAGCTGAAGGTAAAATTCCAAATGATACAAAAAAATTGGGTGAACCATTTTATGACGGAATCATTTTTCATAGAGTAATTAAGAATTTTATGATTCAAACCGGTGATCCTCAAGGAACAGGAATGGGTGGTCCGGGATATAGATTTGAGGATGAAAAAAATGATTTAAAACATACTGGAACCGGAATATTATCTATGGCAAATTCAGGTCCGAATACAAACGGAAGTCAATTTTTCATCACTGAAGTGCCTACTCCTTGGCTTGACGGACGGCATACTATTTTCGGTGAGATAATTAAAGGTTTAGATACTGTAAGCTCAATCGCCAATGTTAAAACTGGAGCTCAAGATAAACCGGTTGAACCTGTAATTATGGAAAAAGTTTCAATCATTACTAAAGGCGATGAATATAAAAATTATAATGCAGCACAGTTTTTTAAAGATAATAAAGATTTGATTTCTGAAAGAAATAAAAAATATCTGGAAGAAAAGCAAAAACTTATAGCAGCAAAACTTGATGAATTAAAAGTAAGTATGACTCAAACAGAAAGTGGCTTATTTTATAAAATTGATGAAAAAGGTTCCGGAGCTAAAGCTAAATCGGGAGATATAGTTTCTGTTCATTATGAAGGTTCTTTAGCGAATGGTAATATCTTTGATTCATCTTTTGCTAGAAATGAACCCATTGAATTTCCATTAGGAAGAGGAATGGTAATCAAAGGTTGGGAAGAAGGAATTTCGCTTTTGAATGAAGGAGACAAAGCTACTTTTTTAATTCCGCCTTCTTTGGGTTATGGAGCTCAAGGTGCCGGAGGTGGGGTCATACCACCTAATGCTTGGCTTATATTTAAAGTTGAACTGATTAAGGCTAAATAATTAAGAATTAAGAATTAAAAATAATAAAATCCGGTTTAAAGATTAAAACCGGATTTTACTTTTATAATACTGCCTGAAACAAAAAACGTTCTTTTTAAGCATTGACTTTTCCTTCAACTTTTTTTCATATTTTATCTTAATTCAAATATTTATATATAAGGAAATTAAATTGGTATTTATAAATTTTTATATTTTAGCTATTCGATCTACACTAAAAATTTGATAAATTACTTCTTAAACACTTATTTTTTACATTTTATACTTTAGCATATAGGTATATATATTTCAGTTTTTAATTTCTCAGGCACAACTCTACCCGGATGATTTATATATTTTTCAAAAATAGGAGCATCACGCAATAATAAATCATTGGCAGGTATTAAGTCAGCGTAAATAGTATTATAAACATCTCGAAAATATTTGTATGAACCTTTATAGAGAAACTTGGCAAATTTTCCGCCTTTAATTTCTTTAACTCCTATTTCTCCTTGAGGTTTTACATCATCTAATATAACGAGACAAACATCTGTTCTAAGTTTTTCCAAATAAGTTATTTTAGGATCGTCATAATAAATGCAGATATTTTCAATCTCTCCAGAGTATAGTTTATTACTCTTAACAAATTTCCATAAGCGTTTCCAAGTATTACTGAAATCCAATTCACTATATTTTCCCGAAAGACTAATATATATAACTTTCTTAGCAGGTATCTCAACAATCTTAGGCTTATCAATATCTAACAAAATGTCTATATTTTCTTTATCCTTTTTTTCAACTATATAATCTTTATTTTTCCTAAATTCAAGAGGAGTAATTTTATACAATTGCTTAAAGGCTTTCGAGAAAGATGATGGAATATCATAGCCAACCTTATATCCGATATCAGAAATTGGTTGGTCCGTATATCTTAATAATCTGGCAGCCTTTTCTAATCTTATTCTTATAATATAACTTCCTATAGGTTCTTTAAGAAAAGCTTTCGTTATCCGATGAAAATGATAGAGCGAAAAATGGCTCATTTCCGCCAATTTAGATAAATCAATTGTTTCATGTAAATGATTGTTTATATATTCAATAACAATATTCATTTGTTTTTGATATATCTCCTTCGTAGTTATTTTGAAGTTCATATTTATAAGCTCAGCAATTAATCAATTTATCAACTGCTAAAATAAATATATTTTATAGAATGTTATTTTCCTATCTTGCTGATAAAAATCTTTAACAGTTTAAAACAAAATCTTTGATGAATTATAATTTTATACTAATTATCTTTATCAAGAGTTGTTAATATAAACACAAAAATTATAGATAAATAATATATACATTTCTAATTGCAATCATTCTTAAATTATTCTATATTCATTTGTTACTTCAAGTAATCTAGTTATATTAAGATATAAACTCTCAAATTATATAAATAATTGAAAATTATAATTTTATCTCTTATTTATTATATTTATAAAACTATTAACTATAATATATAAAATAAGATCATTAGATTTATATTTTTATAAT
>NZ_CAMLFD010000021.1:0-44413 GCF_946479295.1 uncultured Apibacter sp. | reverse complement strand
AGAGAGCCTTGTATAATTATATACAAGGCTTTTTTTATGAATAAAAAATACAAAATCTACCCAAAATCATCCCATCATAATCCCCCCTCTTACTCCTATTTATTTAACATATATTAAAATCTTAAGCCTATTGTTTTTTTAATTTTTACTATTTTTTACACTTATTTAGTTATTGAATGCTTATAAATATAGTACATTTCAATCTGAATTAGATAATATTAATAAAAATCAACATATTTATGTTAATTAATTATATTTAATAATATAATTAATTAGTTTTATACAAATTTCAAATATTTGCTAATAATAATTATTTTATTAGTAAGCTTGAAATTTTCAATTATGGAATAAATTTGATAAACTTTTTAATAATAAATTATTTTATTTTTAAGATTATTGTATAGATTTCTATTTGATTTTAGGATTTTTTAGTATTTTTGATTTTATTAAATCAATTACCATCTTGTTATTAATTGATTTTCAACTAATTATACTTTAAAATAAATAATACTACGATTTTTAGTAAAGAATATGAATAACAATATCCAAAAAAATATAGAACTCACTCTTGATGAAATTCATAATTTTCGCGGTAAATATCCAAAACAATTAATATATCTATTTTTAATAGAGATGTGGGAACGTTTCTGTTTTTATGGAATGAGAGGAGTTCTAACTATTTTTATGGTAGGGCAATTAGGAGTTACCGATAAAGAATCTAATTTAAAATATGGCGCAATTCAAGCATTTATTTATGCATTTACTTTTATAGGAGGAATACTTGCCGACAAAATATTAGGATTTAGAAAGTCACTTTTTATAGGAGGCATTACTATGGTTTTGGGTAATTTAATTATAGCCTATTCTCCTCACGATTTTTTTTATTTTGGAATAACGCTTTCAATAATAGGTACAGGATTTTTTAAACCTAATATATCCACTATGGTTGGAGAATTATATAGTGAAAAAGATCCGCGAAGAGATGCCGGCTTCGGACTCTTCTATTCAGGAATAAATTTAGGTGCTTTATTTGGAGGCATATTATGTGTATATTTAGGAAAATATCATTCTTGGAATTTATGCTTTTTAGCTGCGGCTATAGTCATGTTAATAGGAATTATAATCTTTTTAATCACAAAAAAATATTTAGGGCCAATAGGAGATTCTCCACTACGTAATATGAAAGCTTCATCAAGAAGACTACGTGAAATAGTTGTATATGTGGGAGTACTATTATGTTTCCCAATTATTTATGCCATGATACATAATACAAGATACACAGATTACTTTATGTATACAATCGGTCCATTGGCAATATTATTATTCGTAATTGAATTAATAAAAATTAAAAGTATCCAAATTCGAAAAAAACTGATGGCTGCAATGATTTTAATTGTATTTTCAGTGTTGTTTTTTGCATTTTTTGAACAGAGTGGAGGAGCATTAGCAATTTTTGCTGAAAGTAATCTAAGTCATAAGTTACTATTTTTTACTATTGATCCGAATATAGTTAACAATAGTTCAAATGCATTATTCGTAATAGTTCTTAGTCCTTTATTTGGTTTATTATGGTTATGGTTAGCTAAGTTTAAACTGGAACCAAATACAGTAATAAAATTCGGACTTGGATTTTTATTTCTTTCAGCATCATTTTATGTTTTATATAGTACAAGATATTTTGCTGATAATAATGGGATAGCCTCTTTAAACATTTTTACAATAGCATATTTAGTGATGACATTTGCAGAACTTTGCTTATCACCAGTAGGATTGTCCATTGTAACGAAATTATCACCTAAAAATTTATCAGGGATGATGATGGGATTATGGTTTTTAGCTAGTTCGTATGCTCAATATGTGGCAGGATTATTAGGAGCGGGAATGTCATCATCCTATGAAAACGCTTCTTTAACTGATAAACTATATTCGTATACATCAGGATTTGAACAATTAGCAAATTACGCATTAATCGCAGGATTAATTATAATCTTATTCTCACCTCTTATTCGAAAATTAATGCAAGGAATTAAATAATAAAGAAAGTAAAAACTAAGAATAATTATTATGACAGAAACTCAAGTCAAGAAAGGACATCCTAAAGGATTATACTTACTGTTTTTAACAGAAATGTGGGAACGTTTTTCCTATTATGGGATGCGGGGAATATTAATGCTTTATCTTACCAAATCTTATTTAGAAGGAGGGCTAGGTATTGATGCTGAAACAGCTAGTTTAATCTATGGTTACTTTACGGGGTTTGTATACTTTACGCCGTTGATAGGCGGATGGTTGGCAGATAGATATTTAGGTCAACGACATTCCATAACAATTGGAGGAATTATAATGATGTTCGGACAACTTGCCTTGTTTTCATTGAATACCCATATCGGTCTATGTGTAGGACTATTTCTATTGATAATAGGAAATGGCTTTTTTAAGCCTAATATTTCAACATTAGTGGGAGGATTATATTCAGATGGAGATCCAAAAAGAGATTCGGCATTCTCCATTTTTTATATGGGAATCAATCTCGGCGCTTTGATTGCACCCATAATTATAGGAATATTAACCGATGATATTTTTTCGACTAAAGATGCTGCTGGAAAAATTATTTCCTATGGATATAAATATGGATTCCTGGCAGCAGCAGCAGGGATGTTCTTAGGGCAGATCAGTTATAATATGTTAGCAAAAAAATATTTAGGAGATTTAGGTTTGAAACCGCAAGGTAAAATAGATAAAAACGATATGAAAAATGAAACAAATACTAATGCTCCATTAACAAAAAATGAGAAACAAAGAGTTACGGTAATATTTATCTATTTCTTTTTTGCCATTTTCTTTTTCGCAGGCTTTGAACAGGCAGGTTCATCATTAACATTGTACACAGATAAATTTATCGATAGGAATGTAAATTTACCTTCAATTGGAGGATATGTCATTCCCACCTCATTATTTCAATCGATAAATCCATTTTTTATAGTATTGTTGGCACCGATTTTTGCGTATTTCTGGAATACAAAGCTAGGACAAAAACTAACAACTCCTTTGAAAATGGGATTAGGTATGGTAATTTTAGGAGTTGGTTTTTTCTTTATGTTGGGAGCTGTAGCTGAAAGAGGTGGCGATATATCAGATGTTACTATTAAAGCCAGTATTTGGTGGGTAATTTTAACCTATTTAGTTCACACGATAGGAGAATTATGCTTATCGCCTGTAGGATTATCTGTAGTAACCAAGTTAGCTCCACCTAAATTAGCATCTCTTCTTATGGGGGTATGGCTTATGGCATCTTTTTTTGCAAATATTTTAGGTGGATATTTAGCTTTTATAATTCAAACACTCGGAGCAGGAAAAATATTTTTATACATTTCTATATTTGTAATTATTTGTGGAATACTAATGATTGCACTTAATAAAGTATTAGTTAGAATGATGCAAGGTGTAAGATAAATACTGAATAATTATATACAAGATATTTTAAAGCATATTCTTTTTGTGAAAAAATTAAAGAATATGCTTTAATTATTTATCATTAAGGAACTTTACATGAAATTAAGTATAAATAAAAACAAAGTCTAAAAATAGGCTTTCTCTTTTTTAAAAATTTATTTTTTTAATGTAATCTTAATGAACTATGGCTACTATATTTAAATACAATCAAATCATTCTATAAAATTCATATAATTAGCTAACCCAAAAGAGAGTGTAATAATTACAAGAATTTATGAATAATTAATACTAATATATAAATCATAAGTTAAGAAAAATGAGCACACCCATACAAACCTTCCAATTTCCCGGATTACAGACTGAGCAAATTCTCCATATAAAAAGAGAAGATATGATACATCCTGTTATTTCGGGTAATAAATTCTGGAAATTAAAATATAATCTTATAAAGGCTAAAGATTTAGGGAAACAAATATTGGTAACCTTTGGAGGGGCTATGTCTAATCATATCGTAGCCTGTGCTGCTGCCGCTCAAGCTAACGGTTTTCAATCAATAGGAATAATTAGAGGTGAGGAAATCGTTGAAAAATGGAAGGAAAATATAACTTTAACCGAAGCATCGGAATATGGAATGAAATTTTTTTTTGTACCCAGGCAAGAATATAGATTAAAAGAAAAGTCAAAGTATATACAAAATATACTTGATAAAATACCTAATTATTATTTAGTACCCGAAGGAGGAACCAATACCTTAGCAGTGAAAGGAGCCTCCGAAATATTATCGGAAGAAACTTACAACTATGATATCATTACTTCAGCAATGGGCACTGGCGGAACCTTAGCAGGATTATCGGTAGGTGCAAAAGCATACCAGTTAGTGATAGGTTTCCCAGTTTTGAAAAATGCTCATTTTTTAGTTAAAGAATTATTAAAATATACTCATAAAAAAAATTTTATAGTAAATTTGGAGTATCACTTCGGAGGATACGCTAAAATTACGACAGAATTAATTGATTTTATTAACGAATTTTATTATCTCAATAATATACCTCTTGATCCAGTTTACACAGGAAAAATGATGTTTGGACTCAGAGATATGATAAAAAAAGGACAAATAGATAAAGATAAAAAAATTTTAGCGGTACATACAGGAGGTTTACAGGGCATTAAAGAAATGAATAAGTACTTAAGTAAGAAAAGCAAACCTATTATTGTAACATGAAAAAATTAGGCATATTTCTATTATCGATAGTTTTAGGAAGTTTCATACAAGCACAAAATACTCTCAAAAAAGATGATTTATATATACAAGACTATGCTAAAATAGCTGTGGAAGAAATGGAAATGTATCAAATTCCTGCTAGTATTACCTTGGCGCAAGGTATCTTAGAGACAGGAAATGGACAAAGTATATTAGCGAAAGAAGGCAATAATCATTTTGGGATAAAGTGTAAAAATGATTGGACGGGGGGAAGAATGTATCATGATGACGATGCCAAAGGAGAATGTTTTAGAAAATATAACTCAGCAAAAGAATCCTATAGAGATCATTCTTTATTTTTAGCTGAAAGGCCTTACTATAAAAAATTATTTCAATTAGATAGGAAGGATTACAAAGCGTGGGCGCATGGATTAAAAAAAGCAGGGTATGCTACAAACCCTAAATATGCCTATATGTTGATTGATCTAATAGAGAGATATAAATTGTATCTGTTCGATTCATTAACTTCTGATGAAGTGGATGTAAAACTTGCAGAGTTGTATCCCGGTTCGTATAAATCCAATATTTCAGATGAACAGCCTATCTTAGTAGCTGATATTAATACTAAGGATCGTGAAATCAAAGATAAAAAGAATCAAAGTTCTATAAAGAATCCAGCTAAGAAGAAAATTGAAAATGTAAAGAAAATAGTTGTAACAAAGGTTAATAATTTTCAATTTCCCAGTTCGAGAATCAAAATTCATCCTAATGGACATGTAAAATATATTGTATTTAAAGATGGAGATACCTTGGAAGACATATCAAAAGCGTATCATATTTCTCTAAATCAATTAAAAGCATACAATGATTTGGTTTTTCAGGATAATATTGAGGTCAATCAAAAAATATTTTTAGAACCAAAAAAGAAAAAAGGACTAAGCAAGGAACATGTGGTAAAAGAAGGAGAAAGGATGTATCATATAGCCCAGGAAAATGGAATTTCTTTAATCCAATTATATAAAATAAATTTAATGTTTCCAGGCGATGAACCCAAAAAAGGAGATAGAATTTTGTTAAAAGGAAGAAAAAGTTAAATAATAAAATTTTAGATGATATTTAAAAGAAGCAGAGCTTTATTTGAAGAGGCCCGTAAATATATACCTGGAGGAGTAAATTCACCTGTTAGAGCATTTAAATCAGTAGGAGGAACTCCGATTTTTATAAAATCAGCGAAGGGAGCTTATCTTACCGATGAAGATGGAAATAAATATATAGATTATATCAATTCATGGGGGCCTATGATTCTTGGGCATAATCATACAGAAGTGGTAGAGGCAGTCAGAAAACAAATGCAAAATGGATTTTCTTTTGGAACTCCTACAGAATTGGAAACTGAAATTGCAAAATTAATTACCTCCTTTGTTCCAAATATTGACAAAATTAGAATGGTGAATTCAGGTACAGAAGCCTGTATGTCGGCAATTCGGTTAGCAAGAGGGTATACCTCTAGAAATAAGATTATTAAGTTTGAAGGATGCTATCATGGACATTCAGATTCTTTTCTTATAAAGGCAGGAAGTGGTGCGGCAACATTTGGAAATCCTAATAGTCCCGGAGTAACAAATGGCACAGCAAAGGATACTTTATTGGCGAGATATAATGACATTGACTCGGTGCAATCACTTTTTGAAAATAATAAAAATGAAATAGCGGCAGTTATTTTAGAGCCAATAGCAGGAAATATGGGATGCGTTCCCCCGAAAAAAGATTTTCTTAAACAATTAAAATTTCTATGTAAAGACAATCAATCATTACTCATTTTTGACGAAGTTATGACCGGTTTTCGCGCAAAATTAGGCGGTGCGCAAGATTTTTTTAATGTACAAGCAGATATAGTAACCTATGGCAAAATAATAGGAGGAGGCATGCCTGTAGGGGCATTTGCTGCAAGAAAGGAAATTATGGATTTTTTATCTCCTGAAGGAAAAGTCTACCAAGCAGGTACATTATCCGGGAATCCGATTGCCATGTGTGCAGGGTATACGACTTTATCCATTCTTAAAAGCGATTTGGATATTTATGATCGAATTACCCAAACCACAAAAATATTATCTACGGAATTAAAGGCTATTTTTGAAAGTGCAGGAATTCAAATATGTATTAATCAATGTACTTCCATGTTGACCCTATTTTTTGGAATTTCTGAAGTTTCAAATTTTGATGATGCTTCCAAAGCCGATCATGATATGTTTAATAAATATTTTCATTTTTTACTTGAAAACGGCATTTATTTACCTCCTTCCGGTTATGAAACATGGTTTATATCCGATTGCATAAAAGAAGATGAGATTGATAAAACACTTACTATCAGTAAAAAGTTCATTTCATCAATTTAAAAATATTATAAAATTTAGAAGATACCGTGGCAGTTTTACTTATATTTTCTTCCAAATTTAGTTTGCTTTGAAAAAGAAGTATTGAATTAGAAATCAAAACTATCTATAAGTTCCAGTTCAGTTTTAAAAGATAATATTTTTGTTCCAAATGTATTAACAAGTAATTGAGAAAATTTATCGGAATAATTTCTGTAATAATCTTCTAAATCATTTTTACTTTTGGCATAATATTGTAGAGAATAGGTACATCCCGATTCATCGGAATGAGATGTTACTTTTGAAAATATGATTTTTGTAAATTTTTGTGTTTTTTTCATTTCCGGAATTAGGATATTTTTAACCCAAAGTAACCAATCTTTTTCCGAAGGATATTCCACGTGAAAGCTCTCTGAATATATAATCATTTTTTATAAGTAAGTGTTATTAATTATTTGCAAAATCCATAGTGTAGCCGAACATGCCCTTTTCTTTAATCATATCTGCAACTTCTTTAGGCATTTTATTTTCCCATCCCGATTTTCCTGAAGCTATTTGAGAAAGAATTTGTTTGCCATATATTTTAAGATAAGAGTCATTGTAATCGTTAATATCTACAATTCTTTTATTTTTCTTAAAATATTTGTATAAATCTTTTAAAGATTCATTTACTTTTAAATTATCAGAATTAAGAAGCTCTCCTGTTTCCTGATTAATATAAGGATAAAGATAAATTCTCATCTGTTGTTTAAATAACTTACCAAAGGCTTCCATAATTCCACCACTAAGTCCAGTATAGTAACTTTCCTCAAAAATATCTAATAAATTATTTACTCCCATCGTAATGCCAATTCGTTCAGAGGTAAATCTGCTAAAATAATCCACTAATCTATAATATTCGGAAAAATTAGAAATTAAAACGGTATATCCCAACTTTCCCAAGACATCGGCACGATCTAAAAAATCTTGCTCATTAATTTCCCCGGAAGAAAGTAAATTAGATAAGGTTATTTCAAACAAAACCTTAGTATTTTGATGGTCAACATTTTTTTCTTTCATAAACATTTTAAGTCCCTGATAACACATGTCTATGTTTACATGGGTAACTGGGCGAAAACTTCCTCTTAACGCAAGAATGTTTTTGTTATATAACTCATCCGCCGGGAGTACATTTTTACCATTAGGTCTAAAAACAGCGGCATCAGACATTCCGTTTTTAACTAATTGTAAACTCAATAAACGATTATCTACAGAATGATATCTCGGTCCGCTAAAATTAATCATATCGATCTCTATTTTATCGATACTTAATTCATCATATAGAGAATTAATAATTTTTTTTGGATTATCACTGTAGAAAAAAGCGCCGTAAATTAAATTTACTCCTAATATTCCTAAGGTTTCTTGTTGTAATTTCGCCTCATTTTCATGGAAACGTACATGCAAAATAATTTCATTATAAGCTTCCGATTCCTGTAACTGAAATCGAATGCCTACCCACCCGTGTCCTTTGAAAGTTTTATTAAAGTTGATAGTGGTTACCGTATTGGCATAAGTGAAAAATATTCTGCCAGAGTTATTATTTCTATCAATTCGATCTTCAATAAGCTTAATTTCATGGTCTAGCATTTTTAGTAACCTAGCCTGAGAAACATATCTATTATCAGGTTCTTTTCCATAAATAGAGTCGCTGACTTCCTTATCGTAAGCGGATATTGCTTTCGCTATGGTCTTAGAGGCAGCTCCGGCTCTAAAAAAGTAACGTACGGTTTCCTGACCCGCACCAATTTCTGAAAAAGTTCCATAAATATTCTTGTTTAAATTAATCTGAAGAGCTTTTTGTCTAGGCGTAAGTACTTGTTTATGAGAGAGCATTGTTTAAACTTTTGTTCGTAAATTTACAAAAATTATGGTACTACAAAAAAGTAATATAACATTCTTAGGAACTGGTACTTCTCAAGGAATTCCGGTTATTGGCTCAAACGATCCAGTCTGTAAATCTATGGACACTAAAGATAAAAGATTACGAACCTCTGCATTAATTCATTATAAAGGGGTGGATATTTTAATAGATTGCGGTCCTGATTTTCGACAGCAAATGTTAAGAGAAAACAAATCTAATGTAGATGTAGTATTAATTACTCATGAACATACGGATCATACTGGCGGATTAGATGATTTACGACCTATAAATTTTCTAAAAGGGCAAGATATTCCTATATATGGAAAAGAAAGAGTATTGGAAGATATAAAAAGAAGATATGCCTATGCCTTTGCAGAAGAAAAATATCCGGGAGCTCCGGGGTTTGAATTACATTCTGTACAGGGTATTATAACCTTACCTAATGTTTCCATACTTCCTATAAATGTATTGCACGGTAAATTACCTATTTTAGGTTTTAAGATTGGCGGATTGTCTTATATTACTGATGCATCCTATGTTTCTGAAGAGGAAATCGAAAAAATAAAACATACGGATATTTTGGTCATTAATGCCTTGAGAAAAGATGCTCACGCTTCACATTTTAACTTGACTCAAGCCTTAGAGTTTATTGATAAGGTTAAGCCCCAAAAGGCGTATTTAACACATATCAGTTATCAATTGGGATTTCATGAAGAAATAGAAAAAATGCTGCCTCCTAATGTTTTTCCGGCTTACGATGGATTAAAAGTTGAGTTCTGAGGATAGACCAATCTTATTTTGGTTATAAACAAAAATATCTAAAGATTATTTAGCATTATTTAGATATAGTTTAATTTGAGAATTAAATTATAAGTATATCTTCCAATTTTGTACTTTTGTAAAACTTTCAATTATATTATTACTAAATAAATGAACAACAGATCAGTATATGTGGCGGCTACTTGTCCTTACAGTGGGAAATCTTTGATTAGCCTGGGGATATTGCAAATGGTCATGAGGAGAACACCTAATATAGGTTATTTTCGTCCTATTATCGATGATTTGGATGATGGGATAAAAGATAACCATATTGAAACTATGATTTCTTTTTTTAATTTGAATCAAAGTTATGAAGATGCCTACGCTTTTACTAAAAGCGAAATTATTGACCTTCAAAATAGTGGGAGATTAAATGATGCTTATGATAGTATAATACAAAAGTATAAGGCTTTAGAAGATAAATTTGATTTCGTTTTGATTGATGGAACTGATTTATCAGCCGGAAGTACTTCTTTAGAGTATGATTTAAATGTAATTATAGCTAAATCTTTAAATATACCAGTAGTCTTGGTTGTTAAGGATTCCTTTAAAAACTCTCATGATTTAGCTAAAAATATTAGTCTTGAATTAAATAATTTTTTAAAGAAAGATAATAAGGTTATTGCAGTAATTGTTAATAAATGTGATAAGAATATAGAGGAGGTAATTACCAAAAGCAAGAAAAGAATTGGGGATTCTGTATTGTTATCAATAATTCCTAACGACAAACCTTTGAGCTTCCCGACTCTTAAAGAAGTAGCAGATGTTTTAGGAGCTAAAGTGCTACATGGAAGTGAAAATCTTAATAGATCAATTAATAAATTTATGATAGGAGGTATGCTCTTATCACAATTTATAAACTATGTAGATGATGATTGTGTAGTAATCCTTCCAGGTGACAGATCTGATTTAATCATAGGAACATTACTTTCCAACTTATCTAATTTCAAAAGGATATCTGGGATAATATTAACGGCAGGGATCAGTCCTGACGCATCAATAATGAAAATGGTTGATGGTTCCAGTGTAAATATGCCTATCTTACTTGTAGATATTGGCACATTCGAGGCAGCTACCGCTATAGATAATATTAAATCAACCATATATCCGGAGAATAGCGCTAAAATAAAACGTAATATTGATCTTTTCGAACAATATGTAGATGTACCGGAGCTTGATAAACGAATATCTTCTTTTAAAATTGAAGGAATTACTCCAAGAATGTTCCAGTATAATTTATTGAAAGAAGCTAAAGCAGCTCATAAACATATAGTATTACCGGAAGGTGGAGATGAAAGAATTATACGAGCAGCCTCTATGTTGGCGGATGATGAAATAGTAAAAATTACTATTTTAGGAAAGCAGGAAGAAATTATACAAAAGGTAAATCAGCTTGGACTGAATTGGAATACAGATCTTATTTCCGTATTAGATAATACGGATAATGATAAACTCAATGATTATGTAGAAACCTTGTATGAGATAAGGAAAGATAAAGGTATGGAGCTTGCTCAGGCAAGAGACTTAATGCTCGATGCTTCTTATTTTGGAACGATGATGGTTTACAAAGGAGATGCAGATGGAATGGTTTCCGGAGCTCAGAATACAACTGCTCATACTATACTTCCAGCTTTACAATTTGTTAAAACAAAGCCGGGTATTAAAACTGTTTCTTCTGTATTTTTTATGCTCTTACAGGACAGGGTATTAGTATATGGAGATTGTGCGATTGTTCCTAATCCGACCTATGAACAATTGGCTGATATAGCTATATCTGCTGCAGGTACGGCTAAAAATTTTGGAATTGAACCGAAAATTGCCATGCTTTCTTATTCTTCAGGATATTCAGGAGCTGGAGTAGATGTTGATAAGGTTAGAAAGGCAACTGAGCTGGTAAAATCTTTACGTCCGGATTTGTTAATAGAAGGTCCTATACAATACGATGCAGCTGTGGTTCCAAGCGTCGGAAGCAGTAAAATGCCAGGTTCTTTAGTAGCAGGTAAAGCAAATGTTCTGATATTTCCGGATTTAAATACAGGAAATAATACTTACAAAGCTGTACAGAGAGAATCAGGCGGCTTGGCTTTAGGGCCTGTATTACAAGGCTTGAAAAAACCGATAAATGACCTAAGTAGAGGAGCAACCATTGAAGATATATATAATACTGTGGTAATTACTGCTATTCAAGCTGCAAATAATAACTAAAATTATAATATAAATATCATAGACAAACTCTATTAACAGTTACTGTTGATAGAGTTTTTTATTGCTAAACATTAGATTGTATTGTTGAAATTTTTCTAGATTGTAAGATCAAATGAATAAAAAGTTAATCGATAAATTTTAAATAAATATTGCTTATCCATTGTTACTGAAATAGGTATAGGTAAGATGAATAATAAAGATGGTCATAATTATACCGCATACAATAATATTAACACCCATACTTAAAAAATAACCTAATAAAGCACCTACAGAAGCTTTTAAAGCACCTTTTTTATCCATAAAATCATGCATCAATTCTCCAAATAAGGCTCCTAAAAAAGGACCGTATAAAAAACCGGAAGGAAGAAAAAAACCTGCAAATATTCCTAGGGAAGCACCAATTATACCATATTTAGATCCTCCAAATTTTTTGGCTGTAAGAATAGGTATAAAATAGTTTACGACAAATGCTAATAGAGTTAAAGTTGCACAAAAAGCTACCCACCACCAACTTAACGAGTCTCCAAGTGGAGATAGTTTATAAATTAATAAACCTATAAATGCAATGGGAGTTCCCGGCAATGCAGGTAAGACGGAACCTATCATACCAATAATTATAAGTATAAATATTAAAACTATCCAAATTAAATCAGGCATAAAATGTGATATATTAAATATAACCATAAAGATAGTTAATAAATAACAAACATTATACTTTATCCATAATAAAATGATATAATAGTAATGAATTAATGACTGAGATAAATATATTAAGACTTAAAAATGAAAATTCAATAATTGATAAATTAGATAGTTATATATCAAAAAATTTACCTGATGATATAGTATTAATATCACAAATTACAAGTAAAATTTTGATCGTATTAATTATATTTCTGATTTTAGATTTTTTCCAGCGAAAAGTCTTATTGAAAATCGCTTTAAAAATAGTTCCTAAAACAAAAAATATCTTGATGAATACATTTATAAAAAAAAATGTATTTACAAGCTTTTTTCGATTATTTCCTTTAGGAATATGCTATCTTTTAGTCCCCTTAATATTTTATTCTCATCCACAAAGTTTTCATATTCTTAATTTAATATTCAGTATATTTTTAATCGTATTTATTGCAAAATTTTTTATTAGTATTATTGATTCTTATAATGATGTGGAAAACAGGGATAAAAGCTATAGGACCATTGCTTTAAATACTTTTTTGGAGTTTCTTAAAATTATAATTGTATTATTATCAAGTTTTATTGTTATATCCATCGTATTTGATCTATCAAGCTCAAATTTTTTTACTTTTTTAGGGGCTATAATGGCTGTAATAATTTTGGTATTTAGAGATCCTGTATTAGGATTTGTGGCCGGAATAAATATTGCAAACTCCAAACAATTAAAATCAGGAGATGAAATTTATATATCTAAATATAATTTAGAAGGAATAATATTAGAAATAAATTTGGTAACAACTAAGATTCAAAATAAAGATAAGACTATATCTACCATACCAACTTATGACTTAATATCAACAGAAGTTATAAATTACGAACCTATGAAATCTTCTCATTCTAGAAGGATAAAAAGGTCGATAATCATTGATAGTCAATCTGTCCTATTTTTAGAAAAAAAAGAGCTTGATGAGATGAAAATTAATGAAGCATTGCATCAGTACTTTACTTCTCAAAAAACTGAAAATGATTTGATACAAACAAATTTGGGATTATTTAGGAATTATATTAAATGGAATCTTCAAAATCATTTACTAATATCGAAGAAAGATACCCTAATGGTTAGATTGTTAGATCCTACCATTTATGGAATACCTATAGAAGTATATTGTTTTACCGATACTTCGGATTTACTTGAATTTGAAGATATACAAGCGGAAATTTTTGAGCATATAATCTCAATATCAACTTTATTCGGACTTAAAACTGTAGCGGGCGTAACCTCTTAACTTTTGGAGATGTATTTTTCAAGTTCCTTAATGCCTTTTTTAGTAGCAATAGACCGTATTAATAATTCAATGAAATATTTCTTTACAGGAATCTCACTTAAATTTACTTCTGTAAAGCTATTCTCCATTATGATCATTTTTTCAATGAGATAAAAATATTCAATGGTTAATTTTTTATTCATTTTAGCGCGGTATATACCTTCCTCAATTCCTAAAATTATATTATTTTTAATGAAATTTTTTATAGAATTATTATACAAAGAAACCATTTCCGAATAGATGTCAGGATAAAAGTTTTTAAGTTGAAATAAAGTTTGGTTTTCTCTGAAAAAAATAGAAGAAGTACTATTTTCAAGAATAAGAAATTTCTGGTGGATAATATTAGGATAATCCTTTATTTTATTTTCCATTTCCTGAATATAAGAAGTCAAACATTTGTTAAAGGTGTTTTTTATTAAATCTTCTTTACTGGAAAAATGCTCGTATAAAGTTTTTTTTGACATGCATAAACCTTTACTGATCATATCCATGGTAACCATTTTGACGCCGATTTGTGTAAATAATTCTATCGATTTGCTAATAATTTGATCTTTGATTATATCCATAATGAATTGCTACATAAACAAATATAATAAAAATAGAGTAAAATATTTATTATTTTACTCTATTAATTCATGCCAATTCAATAATTATAAATCATTTATTGTTTATCATCTTAAAATGTAGATAAAAAAGGATAATTCAACATTTGACCATACAATTTGTTAGATTATTTAATTATTTATGCTTTAGAAATTATAGGTAACGCCAAAATTCCAAGTTCTACCATTTCCGAAATAAACCTGATTGGCCGTATCAATTCCTTTAAACTTGACATTATCAGCGCCCTTATCTCCTGATTTCAAATTGGTCTTAGAATAGGTCATAAAAACATCATTTAATACATTGTTGACATTAGCCCTAAAACGTAGTGAGGAATTATCTAAATAAATAGTATAAGAAGCACCTACATCTAAAGTGAAATAGTCAGGAAGCTCTATTAAATCGATTTTAGTATTACCAGCAACTCTAGTAATGTCAAAATCGGAGTATAATTTTTCATACCTATTTAAATCTGCATCAAAGGAAAAATTTTTAAAAGCTTTACATACTAATCCTACTCCATAACTAAATTGAGGAGCATTCGAAGTTTTTACTCCATCCAATAAAATATCTTGTTCGCTTATAATATTTGATAAATTATTGGAATCATAGGTGGTAGAATGTGCATTACCGTTATACTTCCAGCTACCTAAAGATAAATGTCCTTTGATATTTAATTTTTTTAATGGTTTGGCAAGCAATTCAACTTCAATTCCCTGATGGAGTTCATCAATTCCGGATCTGTTTTCAATTTGATTAATACTTTCATTGGAAATTGTTTCTACCCTATTATTCCAACTGGTTCGATATATATTGATACTTACATCCAAGAATCTATAATGAAGTTCATAGCCAATCTCTAGCCCTATAATTTCCTCATTGTCTGCCAACGGATTTACATCATTTTTCCAATTTAGAAATAAATTATTCTGGAATGGTTGTCTGGAATAATATCCGGCATTTGCAAAAATATTATGATTCTTGTTAATTTTAAAATTAGCTCCTCCTTTGATGTTATACCCCGTATTATTTAACGTTTTAGATTTCTGATTGGTTGGAGTATAGTTAAATCGATCTTTTCTTGAATTATATTGTTCGGAAATAACCCCCTGTATAAATGCACTCATAAATTTATTTACATACTCAAATTGACCGAAAGCTCCAATATATTGTATGGTTTCATCATAATCAAAACCTAGTTTTTGCCCCTTACTAACATTTCTGAATAATGAGCTCCAAGGATTTATGTTATAATTTTTAGTAACTGTGTTCATTCCATTTACATTAGTTGAAATATTATCAGAAACCCCAGATAGTCCCATAAAATTCATGGCTTGTTGAAAATGAGTTCCGGTATAAGCTCTCCCGTCAATTCCAACATTAAACTCGAAATGTTTTTTGAATTTGTGATTGAAATTGGAAACTAAGCCGTACCATTGATGGTCATTAACAGATGATCTCATAATATAATTATCTTTACCTGTTCCTATTCCGTCTGTATTATGAGTTAAATTGTAATCAAAGATAGCATCCCAATTAATTGTTCCATTTTGTTGATTTCTACTTCCGGGTATGGCATTCGCACTCTGAGGAGTTGAAATATTTTGTGTTTCAATATATTTAGATCCGAATCCTCCAGTACCGCCTCCTCTACCCAAGGAGCCATAAATTACAGTAGATAAGGTACTACGTTCATTGATTTTCCAATCCCAGTTTAAATTGGCAACCGATTTGTGATAATAGTTGGATCTTAATAAAAGTTCTTTACCATGAAACCAACCTTGGTTTACATTGTATTTATAGCCATATCTTTTATAATCGGATATTTTTGTATAGTATTTATGATCATGGTTTTGAGGAGCTCCGAAAATTATAAAATTAAAATTATGTTTTTGGTTAGGTTGAAAACCAATGGACAAAAAATAATTTTGTCCGGATCCTTTTGTTCCTCTACTATATCCATCACCTCTCCAGGTAGAGGTTGCAAAGGATACTCCCCATTTTCCTTGTAAGCCACTATTATATTCGTAGGTAGTTCTCCAAAATCCATCATTTCCTATTACAAATCTAGCAGTAGAACTTGCTTTTTTTTCTGTGGCTTTTGTAATAATATTTATCGTTCCGCCTACGGAAGATACAGCAAGTTTAGAAGAACCAAGCCCTCTTTGTACCTGAACAGTATTCGCAATATCTATCAATCCTGTCCAATTGGTCCAATACACTGTACCATCTTCCATTCCATTGACGGGTTGCCCGTTGACTAATACGGCAGTATTGGATTGATCAAAACCTCTAGTTACCATCTTAGCATCTCCATAACCGGTAGCATCATTTACATAAATAGAGGGGGTATTTTTCATAATCGCAGGAAATTCCTGGTTTCCTCCCTTATCCCTGATTTCTTGTTTTTTAATTATAGATACGGCAATAGGGGTTTCCCTTTCTTTAGCAACGTCGATAACTCCTTTCCCTATTATCAAAACGTCATCAATTACCTTTTCAGAAATTGTGGAAGAATCAGAAGGAATGTTTTGGGAAAAAAACATAGATGTAGGTGCCATAATGCTTAGAAAACAAAATAGCTCTGATGCTTTGTACTTTAGCTTCATAAAATAAATAATAATTTAATTAGTTTGTTTTGTATTCTTTTACAGTATAAATATAATAGTATTAAATAAAATAGTAAAATATATAATGATAAAATAAATGGTTATTTTATAAATTTTATAAAATTTTTTCTACTAAATTAGTATTTTAGCTAAATAATTTTTTATGGATCTTTCAAGAAATCCTTATGTATTCTATTTTTTTTCATTAGTAATAGGGGTTTTTCTTTGCGAAAAAATTTCTATTTCAATCTTATACTTATGTTTTTTACAAGGAGCATTATTGTTCTTTTTAGCATATATGACCAGTAAAATTAATTATAGAAAAATATTTTCACTTCTTATTTTGGGTTCTTGGTGTTTGATTGGTATAGTAGTAGGAAAATTAAATAACGATATTGCAAATGATCATTATATAAAATATAAAGAAAAAGGACATGCCCAATACGTAACAGTAATTATAAAAGAACAAAATAATTCTAATAAACAATATCGAAAATATACTGCTGAAGTAAAAACTATTTCATATAAAAATCAACGAAATCATACTTCAGGATCTATTATGCTTTTAGTTGATAAAGAAAAATTTAATTCGGTTTTTACTCTTGGAAATGAATACGTGTTAAAGGTTACATTAAGTGATCCTATAACACTTATGAATCCACACCAGTTTAATTATGCTCAATATTTAAAAAGAAACTATATTTTACAAATAGCTAAAGTAGATAAAATAATTTCAGAATCAGCCCATTCTTCTCTTGTATACATGATTAAAAATTTCAATCAAAATTTAATCACTAAGATTGAAAGCTCATTGTTGAGTGAAGACTCAAAAGAATTTTTGAAGGCATATTTATTAGGAGATCGATCGGAAATGAAAAAAGAATCTATAGATGCTTATTCAAAATCAGGAATCATGCATTTAATTGCAATATCAGGGATGCATATAGCCTTTATATTTGGGATCATTTTTTCTCTATTAAGCTGGGTGCTAAAAAGCGGGAATAGAAAAATTATAATTTTAACTTCGTTAAGCTTTGTATGGTTTTTCGGATGCTTAGTGGGATTATCTTCTTCTGTATTTCGTTCCTGCTTGATGATCACTATCTATTACCTTTTCGAGCTGTTAAAACGTACTGGTAATATTTATCATAGTATGGCCTTATCTGCGATTATTATACTTTTATGTGATCCTAATGAAATATATTCGGTCGGATTTCAATTAAGCTATATTGCAGTATTTTTCATATCATGGTTATCACCATCTATATATAAATATATGAAGGTAAAGAATAAAAGAGTTAACGAATGGATTTTAAATCCTTTAGCAGTAACTATAGCTGCGCAAATAGGGACTTTGCCATTTGTTCTTTTTTATTTCCATCAATTTTCATTGTTATCAATTCCAATTAATATACTCATTATTCCTTATACATTTGTTATAACATATTCTTCATTAGGTGAAATTTTTTTGGTTTTTTTACCTCTAGAATATCAGACCTATCCAACATTTATCTATGATTTTTTAGTTAAAATTCTCGTAGATGCAACCTATTATATTTCTTCAATGGAGAAGTTAATGTTTAAAAATATTTCATTAAACTTAATGGAATTACTATTTTTAACATCAGCTTTAATTTTTTTAAAAAATTACCTTTACCAGCTAAAAATAAAAACTATATTTCCTTTTTTTATCTGTGTTATATGTTTTCAATTGAGTATCTTGTATAATGATTTTAAATTATCATCTAAAAAAAGTTTTATTGTCTTCAATCATTCAAATACTTTACTAGGATTTAGAAATGGAAAAAAGCTATTAATAATAGGAAGCTCATCTGAAAATTGGGAAAAGGTAAAGCGGAATATCATAGACCCATATACTATCGGGGAAAGAATAAGTTCTGTTCAATATAAAACTTTACAAATGAATACAGTTTATAAATGGGAAAGAAAAAAAATTCTTGTTCTAAATAAACCGGGTAAAAATAATATGGATTCCGCTAATTACATAATTACCGACAAACTGTCGATCGTTAAAGAACCGAAGAATCCATGTACTATTATATTTACGGGTAATAAAATCCAATACGCAGATGGTCAAAACTATAAAAGCCCTTCAAATCATTGGATTACCTCAAGAAATGGAGCGTTTATATGTTCTCTTTAGTTATATTTTTGATCTAATTCGGATTTTACATTTTTTACCATTTTCAAAAATTCATCCGGTTGAATAAATCCTTTAAAAACATAGACAGATTCACCTTCTTTATTAATTAAAACCATGGAAGGATATATTAAATGACCTCCTAATATGTAATAAGCCCATGATTGTATGCCTATTTGGCCATTGCTAACATATTCAAAAACATGACCTTTAAAAGTAATGGATCCTTTAGATTCTGCATTAAATTTCACCGGAATAAAATTTTCATTAATATAAGTAGCAACCTCCTGATTTTGGAAGGTATATTTGTCTAAAAGTTTACATGGACCGCACCAATCTGCATAAATATCAACGAATAATAACCTTTCGTCCCCATGCATTTGTAAGCTATCGGCCTCTTGTATATTTTTCCACTGAATTAATTTATTATCTTGGGCAGATATATTTAAAAATAGTAGGAAAAATAACAGTATTATCGAATATTTCATAATAAAACTTTGCTACAAAAATATATATTAAATCAGAATTGATCAACTAAAATAAATTTTTTTTATCTAAGATTATTACTTAAAACTTTAGACTTATACCGGTTAAAAAATTAAAACCGGCTTGAGGATAATAATAAGGAGTATTATCGTTATAATATCCGTTATTTTCATATTTACAATTAAAAATATTATTTAAGGCAAGTTTAAAATTAAGGTATTTCATGGATAATAATGAGGGCGAAAATTCGAATGTCATATCTGAAACAAAGTATCCCTCTAATTTACCGTTTTTAGGCTTTTCATTTGTTAAATATTGACTGCTTACATATTGATTTATCCATTTACAATTTAGTTTTTTTATAGGTTTCCATTCTGCAATAAGATTACCGATATAGCTGGGAGAAAAAGCAATAGGCGTATTTCCAAGCTTTTCGATATATGAAGAAGAGTTTATATTTTTATTGATACTTATTGTTGAATTTGCAGATAATGATATCTTTTTAGTTAATTGATAAGAAGATGAAAGCTCGATGCCGGTTCGGTAACTTTTACCACTATTTTCTCGAATAAAACTTCCCACGTCATTAATTTTTCCGCTTAATACTAATTGATTAATATAATACATCCCATACCAATTTACCGAATATGAAAATTTATGGAAATTTTGTTGAACACCCAACTCAACATTGTGCATTAATTCTGCTTTGACATTTGAGTTTTCTAATATATCATTTCTGCTAGGTTCTCTTTGAGCTAATCCATATGTGACATATATCGTCCCCTTTTCAATTTTGTAAGAAGTACCAATTTTCGGATTTATAAAATTGTAATTTTTATTAAATTTGATTGTGCCACCATTTTTAAATATACTTTCCCCCCCCGGTACATCATGACCTTTATAATAAATGGAACGATACTGTATATCGGCAAATAATTCTAAATTCCGAGTAAGGTCATATATAGCTTTAAAAAAGCTCGAAACTTCATTTTTAATAGCTTTATTTCTATAATACTCATGATCAATATGTCCATTTGAGAAATATTCGCCCCAAATAACATTTCCATAATGATATCCTTCATAACTGTTTGCGCTTATACCAACTTCAAAATTCCATTTGTTGACATTCCCCGATAAACTATTTACTATGCCGTAAAAATTATTATCTAACCATTGCCTTCTAATTAAATCTGATTTTGATATGATTTCATTCCCTATAATTATATCTTTTAGTTTATAATTGGATAATTTGGAATTTTGTTTATATTCTTCATAATATCCTTTACCATGAGTATAAAAAAATGTTGAATTAATAGTCCAAACAGGGGTTAATTTTTCTTTTATATAAAAATGATAATGATTTTGATTATAATTGTCCGTTTCATTGTTATAATAACGAACTATATTTCCGTCACTATCATAAATAGCTCCACAAGAATTAAACGTTCTTCTTTTTTTCATCATTTGGGCATCAATACCATTCCAAGATTGATACGTTTTTTCTTTACCCCCGAAGGTCATAAATCCGACAGTAGTATTGTTTTTCTCATATAAACCATGGACATAATAAGAAAATAGATCGGAAAAAGCTCTGTCAATATATCCATCTGATTTAATAAAAGAAATTTTAGCATCAATTTTTAGTGCTTCATTAAAAAGATTTCCTGTTCCTAGTCCAAAAGTATGTTTATGTGTTTTAAAAGAACCAAGAGATTGATCAGTTTGAAAATAGGGTTTGCTGGAAGGTGCTTGTGTTTTTGCGTTTATACTTGCACCGAAAGAACCTGCACCCTCAGTTGAGGTTCCAACTCCACGTTGTATGGTAAGATTGGATAAACTAGAGGCAATATCCGGCATATTAACCCAAAAAGGACCTTGAGACTCAGCGTTATTTATAGGTACACCATTTAGAGTTACATTAATTCGAGTTTGATCACTACCTCGAATTCTTAAACTAGTATAACCAACACCGGCTCCAGCATCTGAAGTTGAAACTATTGAAAGATTATTTTTTAATAAATAGGGGATGTCTTGTCCCAGATTTTTTTCTTGCAATTGTTTTGCAGTAATTCGTTCTTTACTTATAGGGGCTTTTCCAGAAACAATAATTTCTTGTATCTGAATAATTGAATCTTTTTTTTTCTGCGCATGAAGATTAACACTTAAAAGAACAATAATAAAATAAAACCAATCCCTTTTTTTCATAATTATTTAATACCAGGGATAGTTTAAATTGAACTAAAATAAATAAGATTTCAAAATACTTGAAATCTTCATCTAAGATTTCCCTTGACAACATTACTTGTCCAGGTTCTTAGGGTATAATCTCAGCCGTTTTAAACAGCACCCCTTTAATGTTTATAAATTTATTTTATACGGAAGCTTTAGCTATTTTGTCATTATTTTGAGCTTCCTCATCTGAATCTGAATTTAAAATTCTTTTACCGGTTCTGAATTTTGAGTTCCAATAAGCTTTATCAAGAGAAGAAATAGTAACGCCTTTTGATGAAGAGGCATGAATAAAAAATATTTCTCCAGAAGGGCTTACACTTTCTACAATTCCAACATGAGAAATCCTGCTTTTAGGAGTGTGTGCAAAGAAAATTAAATCTCCTTTTTTCAAATTATGTTTGGAAACATATGTTCCCTTATGTGATTGCTCGATTGATGTCCGAGGTAAAGAAATATTTAATGCGGCAAATACATGCTGAACAAAAGATGAACAATCTATTCCACGTCTTGTTGTGCCTCCATATTTATAGGGAGTTCCTAAATAAGTTCTAGCTTCGCTCAATAAATTATATGCAGTTTTAGAAAAATTTTTTTCGGCATAAATATTGCTGTCTTCATCAAAAACTACATCTTTTTTTGTGTTGGTAGTAGTAGAATGATATTCATTACTAACTAAAACTGGATCTGAAATTTTAACATTTTTTGGATGATACGACACCAACATTTCGTTGGTAGTTGGATATTTATAAGTATCATTGCTGGCTACATAGTTAGACACACAAGAAGTAGTAGTTATTGAAAGGACATTAATAACAAAAAGTATTTTTATTATAGACTTCATAAATTCAAAATAGACTTCATAAATTCAAAGATGATACAAAAATTTTTTTGGTTATCAAAAATAATAATCATATGTATATATATATGATCACTTTAACTTTTTTTACAAATATTTAACATTTTATTTTAAAATGTTAAATAAAAGTTAAATTTATAATTAGAATAAAAAACAGATAGTTGAACATCAACTATCTGTTTTATTTATGTAGAATACGTTTATATTTTAATAAGTTACGAACTAAATATCATCAAATTCAACATTTGTATAATTTGAGATATTTGTAGGATTTGCTCCGTCTTTATTTTCTTCAGATTGCAAATGGAAATCGTCTCTATGTCTTTCAGATATAACTTTTTCTCCGGTTTCTTTAATGATGAAAGCGGTAGTTTCTTCAAAGATGTCTTTAAAATTTTTAAAATCTTCTTTATATAAGTAAATTTTAAATTTTTTGAAACCTAAAGCACCCTCTTCAGAAATGTTCTTTTTACTCTCAGTAATTGTTAAATAATAATCACCTGCTTTAGTCTCTCTTACATCGAAAAAATAAGTTCTTTTTCCTGCTCTTAATACTTTAGAGAAAATTTCGTTTTCTTTCTTCTCTACATTTTCAAAATCATTCATCATATATGTGTTTTGTTTTTTATTGCCTTAAATTATATCTTTTAAGGGATAATAAAATATTACTTTTTTTGTTTAAACAGAGCAAAAATATAAAAAATACTCTTAAAATAGCAATTGTTTTTACGATAGTTTTTGCGTAATTTGTTTTTTATACAATTCAGAATAAAAACCTTGTTTTGAAATAAGATCGGAATGAGTTCCTATCTCAATAATTTTACCTTGATCTAATACGATAACCCTGCTCGAATTTTTAGCTGATGAAACTCTATGCGTAATTATCAGAGTAGTTTTAATGTCTATATCGTTTTCTATGTTGGATAATATTTTTTCTTCAGTTTCTGTATCAACCGCAGATAAACTGTCGTCAAACAAAAAAATAACAGGTTCTTTTATAAGAGCTCTGGAAATGGAAATGCGTTGTTTTTGACCTCCAGATAGAGTTACACCTCTTTCTCCTACTTCAGTTTGATATTTATCTTTAAATTCTATAATATTAGAATGAATTTCAGCTTTTTTAGCAAATTTTATAACATCTTCCATCTTGGCATTTTCCACTCCATAAGAAATGTTACTGAAAATTGTATCTGAAAATAAAAAACTTTCTTGAGGTACATATCCGATTTTATCTCTAATTAAACTTAAATTATGATCCGAAAGTGGTTTATCGTTAACAAAAATTTTACCGGAATCGGGCTCAATGAGTCGTTCTAATAATAAGGCAATAGTAGATTTTCCAGAACCGGTTTTCCCCATGAATACAATTGTTTCTCCGGGCAGTATTTCAAAAGAAATATTATTTAGTGCTTTAATTCCAGTATTGGGATATGTATAGGAAACATTTTCAAATCTAATTTTTCCTTTTATCGGATAAATGTTTGAATTTGTATTTTTTATTTCCTCTTTAACATTGAGAAAATCGTTTATTCTTTCCATAGAAGCTTCTGCTCTACGTGTCATTGATATTACCCATCCGAGTGCAGTAAACGGCCATATTAATACATTAAGGTAAAGGAAAAAATCAGTAATCGTTCCCACACTAATTTTACCGTTTATATATCGTTCGCCTCCAATATAAAGTATAAATAAATTGCTCAATCCTATCAGAAGAATCATTAATGGAGAAAAAAAAGCTTCTGTTGAAGAAAGAGACAATGATTCTTCCCTATATTGATTAGACTTAGTTACATATTTAGAAATAATATAGTCTTCTTTGGTAAAGGATTTTATAACTCTTATGCCTGAAAAAGAATCTTGTACAAAAGATGATAGTTCAGACTGTTTAGTCTGTACAATTTTAGTTTTCTTATTGATAATCGTACTTTGGTTGTAAATAATGTAAGATAAGAAAGGTAAAGGAATAATAGCATAAAAGGTCATTACGGGATCAGACTCCAACATACATGCGATAATAATTATAAGCATTATTGATAAGTTAGCGCTATACATAATTCCGGGGCCTAAATATTGTCGAACATTTACAACATCTTCACTAATACGATTCATAAGATCACCTATTTTAGATTTCTTATAAAAGGTAAAAGAAAGGGTTTGATAATGTTTATATATATTATTTTTAAGCTCGAATTCAATCCTCCTGGAAGCAACAATAATGGTTTGCCTCATATAAAACTTCATGATACCGGAAATAATAGGAGCTAGAACAATAATTCCACCATACAAAAGAAGTTTTTTAAATAATTGGTTTTTATCCTGAACTTCTGTGCTCGTTAGAGATTGGGCTATAATGTTGACAGCCTTTCCAATAAATTTTATAGGAAAGATCGTTAAGATGTTAGATAAAATTATGAAAATAACTCCATATAAGAGTAATTTTTTATGTTTATAAAAATAAGGATTTAAAGTTTTTAAGGCACTCATGAAAGCAAAGTTACAAAACTTGTTGTTTGTATATCTTATAAACTAAAAAAGTGTATACTAATTTACTTAAATTAGCATACACTTTTCAATTCAATGACTTTATCTACTGTAAATTTGTTATTTTTTGTGTTTAATCAAATATTCAGCGATTTGAACTGCATTAAGAGCCGCTCCTTTTCGTATTTGGTCGCTTACACTCCAGAAAGCTATACCTTTTGGATTGGTAAGGTCTTTACGTATTCTACCTACAAAAACCTCATCCTTTCCCGAAAGAAATAGAGGCATAGGATATTTTTTTTCTGAAGGATTATCTTCCACTACTATCCCATTAAAGTTTTCGAAGGCATTTCTAACTTGTTCTACAGTTAATTCATCTTCAGTTTCCACCCATATGCTTTCAGAATGTGCTCTCATAACAGGTACACGAACACAGGTCGCAGATACTGCTATATCCGAATGCATAATTTTACGGGTTTCATTAAACATTTTCATTTCTTCTTTCGTATATCCATTATCCGTGAAAACATCAATATGAGGAATTAAATTTAGAGCTAATTGATAAGCAAATTTTTCAACTTTTACCTCTTCTCCTAAAGAAGATTGTTTTAATTGTTCAATTAATTCATTCATGGCTTCTCCGCCTGCACCCGAAGCAGATTGGTAGGAAGAAATATGAACTCTTTTTATATGTGAGAGTTGTTCAATGGGTTTTAGTGATACAACCATTTGTATGGTAGTACAGTTAGGATTGGCAATAATATTTTTTGGTGTATGTAAAGCATCTTCAGCATTGACTTCAGGTACGACCAAGGGAACCTCATCATCCATTCTGAATGCTGATGAATTATCTATCATAATAGCTCCGTGCTTGGTAATTGTTTCAGCAAAATTCAAAGAGGTACTTCCTCCGGCAGATACCAAAGCATAATCTACATCTTCAAAATCATCATTATGTTGGAGTTCCTTGACCTTATATTCTTTTCCTTTGAATGTATAAGTTTGTCCGGCACTTCTCTTGGATCCGAAAAGCACTAAATCGGTTAAAGGAAAATTTCTTTGATCTAAAACTTTGAGAAGCTCTTGCCCTACAGCACCGCTTACTCCAACAATTGCGATTTTCATAAATGATATACTTAAATGATTTATAATACTTTAATTTTTTAAGAAATTAAACTGTTCCAAAATGCCTTAGGAATCATTCCAATTACTAAAGCAAGAGATATTGCTGACATAAGGAGTGTCCATACTGAAATTTTCGGTACTTTTTTAATCCGTGCATTAATTATAGTTATCAATATTCCCGCAATAATCATTGAAAATGGGTGTTCAACATAGTTTCTTCTAATAGAACCGATTCCCATAATATCTTTAATACTGGAAGATTGAAAAATAGGAGAACTGAAAAATAATACTAATCCAATAATTATTTGTGTATGTGTAAATATTAAAGTTATTAATGATATTTTTTTAACTTGTCCGGTTATTGTTCTTTCTTGTAAGTAATAAATAAACGATACAACAGTAAGTAATAATATAAAAACAAGTGTTATCATACCTACATAATGGTGTATGTTCTTAAAAAGTATATACATGGATTTATTTTTATTTCATTTATTTTAATTAACAAAAATAGTAAACCTACGGTAATATAAGGTGATTTTATTAGTTTTTATTAAAAGAATAATAAATAAGACTATAGAAGCAGCGTTTACGTTATAGTCTATTAGCTCTAATTTCACCATATCCAATAAGTGCATCGTATGTTCCGCCAAAAGGTGTGTAATATAACAGACTCTGGTAGAGATTTTCAGTTTGCCAGAAAGATCCTGGAATTTCCGAAAGGCTAAGCTGACCGTTTTTTTTGTCGACGGTTGCTATAGTATAATTATAATAGCCTTGCTTTAATACTATGGTCTTCACGTATCTACCTTGAATTTCATCAAAAATCATTTTATTGGAATCGGAAAGTTCGTAATTATTAAATAATCCCACAATATATAAATCTTTATCATCTAAGGGTTTACTAAAAGCTACTGAAAAATTAACAGGAGTATAATCTCCTTCGCGTCTAGCATCCCTTTCTTGATTAAGATCAAAGCGTCTAAAATAATAAGCACCATTTACATCAGGATTATATGCGTAATCTAAAGGATAAGGAGCAATCGGATATAAATACGTAAGATATAAAGGGTTGCTTTCTTGAGATTCTGAGACTCCATAACCGGGTACAGAAATATTTTTAGTATCGAAAGTATAAAATTCATTACCCCCTTCGAAAGCATTAGATAATTGTCCAAATGTGAAAGAATTTCCGTTAACAAATTGAGGTTCTATATTACAAATGCTATTTTTCCAATTATTATTTTGCAATATGCATAAAGAAAGTTGCCTGGTCGAAATTGAATTGATTCCCGAAACAGAAGCCTGCGCTATTACTCGCTGTGTTATATTTGAATTTTTAGCTGTTGAGTATCTTTCATATCCCACATTGATATGTGCAAAATCTTCATAAAATGAAATTCTTTTGCTAAATAAGGGTTTGTGATTTTCATTATAAACAGTCAAAAGGTAATTTCCGGAAACTTTAGGTTGCATGTCTTTGTTAGGAAATTCCAAAGTATAATGTGTATAATTTTGTCGTGTATTAAAAGAGGGTTGATAATCATATATTTGAGGTAAGGTATATCCGTCAATATATTCGGATTCAAAAAGCTGATCTTCATTCCAATTCCTGTCAAAATGCTTTATAGTATAATATATTTTTTCATAACCTTTATCTAAAATATCAAAAGTTAATACAAACATACCCTTTCCCATTTGTATGAACGGGGTTTCATCATTCGTATCGGGATTGAATAATTGAATTCCATTCACCGACGAGCTGTAAATTTTTTCTAACGCTTTTTGAGAAAAGCAAAATTGAGAAAGTAAGCATAATAGAAAAACTTTTTTTAACATTTCAATTTTTTATAGGTTATAGTTTATTATTGAGAAAATTTTACCAAATCCTTTATGTTTGACATTTGACGCAAAATCCAAACTTTTCTTTTTTGGATAAAATTCCCATTAATATCTTTTCCATATACTCTAGGATTAGGTAATAGAGCAGCTAAAGTTGCAGCTTCACTATTAGTAAGTTTATAGGCTGATTTATGAAAGTAATGTTTAGAAGCAGCCTCTATTCCGTAAATACCATCACCAAATTCTATTACATTTAAATAAACTTCCATAATTCTTTTTTTTCCCCAGATCCATTCTATCAAGCAAGTAAAATAAGCTTCAAGACTTTTTCGTATAAAATTTCTGCCATTCCATAAAAATACATTTTTTGCGGTTTGTTGTGAAATGGTACTACCTCCTCTTTTAGTAATTTCTAGTTTTACAATAATTCTTTGTATCTCCTTAAAATCAAACCCCTTATGTTTAAGATAATTTTGGTCTTCACTTGCAATAACTGCCAATTTTATTGAGTTTGGTATACTGTCCAAAGGAATCCATTTTTTTTCTATTTTCGCACCATTTACAAGATATCTTTTTAACATTAATTGCGTATAAGGAACCGGTAACCATTTATATACAAAGACCATAATAATGGATAGTAAAACTAATGCAAAAAATAATCTTTTAAGCCATTTAAAAATAGTCATTAAAAATTAATTGTTGTATTGATATATAATTATTTACTTACCATCCTTTGACAGCTCCTCCTTTAAATTCACGATTGGTAGTTTCTGCAACTTCATCTGATTGATAAGCCTTAACAAACTTTTTTACATTTTCTGCGTCTTTATTATCTTCTCTCGAAACAATTACATTCATATAAGGAGAATCTTTGTCTTCAACAAACAGACCGTCTTTTAAGGTAAAACCATCTTTTGCAGCAAAGGTATTATTGATAATTGCAACCGCTACTTTATTATCATTAAGAATTTCTGTTAGGATGGCAGGATCTAAATCAACTATTTTTAAATTTTTAGGATTTTCAATTATATCAGAAGCGCTGGAAGTAAGACTTTTCGGATCTTTTAATTTTATTAACCCTTCTTTTTGTAATAGTAATAAGGCTCTTCCTCGATTGGTAGCATCATTAGGTATTCCAATTGTACTACCGGGTTGTAACTCCTCAATTGATTTAATTTTTTTAGAATATCCTGCCAAGGGATAAATAAAAGTATTTCCGACAATGGCTAACTTATATCCCCTCTGTTTGATGATATTATCTAAAAAAGGTTTATGTTGAATAATGTTAATGTCTATATCGCCATCATTTAATGCAGTGTTAGGTAAAATATAATCATTAAATTCCACTAATTCTACATCTAAGTCATATTTTTCCTTAGCAATTTTTTGTGCGGTTTGTGCGACTACAAACTCTGGTCCTGATTCTACACCTACCTTAATATAATTCGGATTTTTTGCTTGATCTTTTTTACAAGAACTAAATAATATAGCAGAAATAATAAAGGTAAAGATTATTAATTTTTTCATTATAATTATATATTAAACTCTCGATTTTGTAATTTATGTAATTAAGTTTTATCGGTGATCAACTTTTTTTGAAAGATAATCTCCGGTAAATTGTATAGCAAAAACAAGTAAAACTAATAATAATAATACAAAATTCATAATTTCCATGTTTTTGTTTACATATCCTTCTTGGTATCCAATCTTACCTAGCCCACCCGCACCGACTGTTCCTCCCATTGCCGAATATCCAACCAATGTGATTAAAGAAATCGTAGCACAATTAATAAGCGAAGGTAAAGCTTCCGGAAGTAATACTTTTTTAATAATTTGAAGGGGAGTGGCCCCCATAGCTTTCGATGCTTCCACTAAACCATTGGGAACTTCTATAAGGCTGTTTTCAACCATTCTTGCAATAAAAGGAGCGATACCTAAGCTTAAAGGTACTAATGCAGCAGGTACCCCAATAGAAGTTCCTACGATCATACGGGTAAAAGGAATCATCCATACAATTAAAATAATAAACGGTATCGCGCGGAAAATATTAACTATGGTAGAAACCGTATGATTGATAACAAGATTTTCTTTAAGCTGTCCTTTACGTGTGATAAATAAAAGGATTCCAACGGGTAACCCTAGTAAATATCCAAAAAAACCGGAGACGAAAGTCATAACAATAGTTTCCCAGGTTCCTTTTGCTAAGAGATCAATAATTGAATTAGACATATCCTAATAAAGTTACTTTAATGTTTTTACTTTGTAAATATTCTATGGCAGCCTGTTCATTGGAAACATTGCCGATAATTTCTGTTAACATAACGCCGAATTTAATTCCGCCTGCATAGTCCATTTGTGCACTTATGATATTATTATTAGTATCAAAGAGCCTTGAAATTTCCGATAATACCGGCTCGTCAACCGTATTTCCGGATATTTGTAATTTCAATAACGGGTGTTTTCCTTCTTGGGATATAGGAGTTATACGTTCTTGATAATCTATAGGTATTTCTAAATGTAGTGAAGAAGATATAAAACGTTGAGCCAATTCTGTTTTAGGATTCGAAAAAATTTCTGAAACACTTCCCTGCTCAATAATTTTTCCCCCATTCATTACAGCTATATCATCACAAATTTGCTTGACTACATCCATTTCATGGGTAATAAGTAAAATTGTTATTCCTAATTCTTTATTTAAATCTTTAAGCAAAGATAGAATAGAGCGAGTCGTTGCTGGATCAAGTGCGCTGGTAGCTTCATCGGATAGCAACACTTTAGGGTTGTTGGCAAGTGTCCTGGCGATAGCTACTCTTTGCTTTTGTCCACCTGAAAGATTTGCTGGATACTGATCTAATTTATCAGTAAGTCCTACTAATTCTATAAGCTCATATACTCTTTTTTTTATTTCAGACTTAGGGGTACGATTTAATTCCAAAGGAAAAGCTATATTTTCAAATACTGTACGAGAAGAAAGTAGATTGAAATGTTGAAATATCATACCTATATTGGTACGAGCGGAGGCTAATTTAGAAGGAGTAAGAGTCATAAGGTTTTGGCCATCAATCCATACTTCTCCTGAATTAGGTCTTTCCAATAAATTAACACATCTGATCAGTGTGCTTTTTCCGGCACCCGATTCCCCGATTACCCCCACAATCTTTCCAGCAGGAACAGATAAAGAAATATCGGAAAGGGCTATATTTTTCTTGCCTTTAAATTCGAATGTTTTGGTAATATTTTTTAACTCAATCATTGAATTGATTAAATTTTTTTAGGTCTTTATACATTTATAACGTATGTGCAAAGGTACAAATAGTATATAGAAACTCCCATTAAAATGAAATTATTAAGAATAAGAAGCTTTGGTGTAAATAATGGATGAGTGTTGCAAATAAATCAATTTAATATTTATACTTTAAAATAATCTTTCTATAAAATAAATTTGCTTATTAATTGTGCGCAATTTAATTTTGTTCAATCTAAAATGATATGGATAGTTTAAAACTTACAGACCAATTGTGCTTCCCGATATATGCCTTGTCTAGGCAAATTACAACTTTGTACAGGCCATATTTGGACAAATTGGGAATCACCTATCCACAATATTTAGTCATGCTGGTTTTATGGGAATATGAAGAAATTTGTGTAAAAAACATTGGCAAATTATTATGGCTGGATAGCGGGACATTAACTCCTCTTTTAAAAAGAATGGAAGAGAACGGTCTCATTTTGAGATGTCGCTCTAAGCAGGATGAAAGACATATGTTCATTTATCTTTCTGAAGAAGGGAGAAAAATGAAAGAAAACGCTTATATAATTCATCGAATTCTGAAAAAGGAATTATGCATGAAAGAAAAAGAATTTTTAGAGTATCAAAAACAATTTTATAAGCTATTAACCATCGTTACGAACAAGTGCAAGTGTAAAAATAAAGAAGAATTAAAAGATAAATATTTAAAAGAAAGTAAAATTGATATGGAATTAATAAAATCATTGCAGTGGAGGTATGCGACTAAAAAATTTGATCCTTCTAAAAAAGTAGAGCAATCCTTAGTTGATCAAATTATTGAGGCTGCATGGCTTGCCCCTACTTCTTCAGGCCTACAGCCCTTTAAAGTTATAGAAATTACAAACCAAGAATTGAAAAAAAAGATGGTTTCCATATCCAAGGACCAAAAACAAGTAGAAGACTGTTCTCATATTTTAGTATTTGCTGCCTGGGATAATTATACAGAAAAAAGGATAGATACCATTTACGGTCATATTACCGGAGAACGAAATCAGCCAGCAGATGCTTACAAAAGTTATACTGATCGTATCAAAGGAGTATACCTGAACAGAGCTGCAGAACTTAATTTTGAGCATGCTGCTAAACAGACTTATATAGCTTTTGGGTTATCAATTGCCGCCGCTGCCGAGTTGAAAGTAGACACAACACCAATGGAAGGATTTGAAAATGAGGCCATAGATGAGCTATTAAATTTAAAAGAGTTAGGGTTGAAAAGTGTGGTTATGCTTCCTTTAGGATATAGAGATGAAGATAACGATTGGAACGTAAATTATCCCAAGGTAAGACATCCCAAGAAAGATTTTTTAATTAAAATTAAATAGAAATAAAATAAGTTTATACATTTTTAAAAATTTAAATGGTAAGAGACTTTATCTTTAAAGGTCTCTTATTTTTTATTTGTAGGGTATACAATATTTGAGATGAAATTAAAATCTGGATGTGAGATAAAATTAGGTAAAGGTTATGATGAATATAATAAATAGGAAGTAAACAGAGTATGTTTATGTACCCAGGGCGGGAATCGAACCCGCACGATATTGCTACCACTGGATTTTGAGTCCAGCGCGTCTACCAATTCCGCCACCTGGGCATTAATTTCAGGTGTGCAAATATACTTAAATATTTTTTTTTATCAAAATTTATGTTTATTTCATTCATTCTTTACTATATTCGTAAAAAAGATTATGAAAATATTAATTATAAATGGTCCCAATTTAAATCTGCTAGGTCAAAGAGAGACAGATATTTACGGTCATTATTCGTTTGAAGATTATTTTAAGCATTTACAGAAGAAATTTTTAGATTTGAAATTGGAATACTATCAAACTAACCATGAAGGCTCGATTATTGATAAAATTCATCAAAGAGGATTTAAATATGATGGCATTGTAATTAATCCGGGAGCTTACACTCACTATTCTTATGCAATATATGATGCTTTGAAGTCGGTAACGGCACCTGCTATAGAAGTTCATATTTCGGATATCGAAAAAAGAGAAGAATTTCGAAAGATTTCTGTAATCAAGGATGCGTGTGTACATCAGATCAAAGGAAAAGGGCTGCCCGGATATGAAGAAGCCATTGAATATTTAGTAAAAATGAAAGAATAGTCTCATTTACTATATTTTACAGGGAACAATGAAGGAAAAAATAAGTGCAAAAGTAATACATCAGATTTTATTTCTTATACTAATAATAGCTCTTTTTATTCTAATTATTAGTCAGTTGGCTGTATTTCTTCCAAGTTTATTAGGAGCTATAACTTTATATGCTCTTTCAAAAGATTTTTTTTTATATTTAACAGAGAAAAAGGGATTAAAAAAGTGGCTATCAATAATTATTGTTTTTTTATTAGCCTCCATAATTATTTCGATTCCGATTTTCTTTATCATTGAGCTTACCTATTCTCAGGTACAAACAGCAATAACATATTTCAATAAGATAAATGATTCCCTTGTAGAAGTTGTAAATGATTTACAGGTTAGATACGGGCTTAATATATTAAGTAAGGATAATATCATTAAAGCTACTGCTTGGGTAGGTAAAATTGTGCCAAGGATATTAAATTCAACAGTGAATACCGTTGTGGTTTTCTTTTTTTCATTTGTTCTATTTTATTTTATGATTATGAATATTAGGAAAATGGAAAGCACATTTTTAAAATGGTCTCCATTAAAAGAAGAAAATACCATAAGATTGAGTCATCGATTGAAAAAAATGATACAATCAAATGCGGTAGGAATACCTTTGGTTGCTATAATTCAGGGGATTGTTGGAGTCATTGGTTATAGTATTATTGGGTTGGATAATTTATGGTTTTGGTTTGCTGTTACTACTTTTGCTTCTATGTTGCCTATTGTCGGCTCTGCATTAGCATACGTACCGATTGCGATTTTATTATTTGCTTCAGGAGATACATGGCAATCTGTGTTTGTATTATTATATGGAATTATAATTATAGGAACTTCCGACAATATTGCACGTTTTACAATTTTAAAAAAATTGGATGATGTACATCCCTTGATTACTATTTTCGGAGTAATTTTAGGAATGAATATTTTCGGATTTATAGGATTAATATTCGGTCCAATATTACTTTCTAGTTTCTTTTTACTCTTAGATGTGTATAATAATGAATTTAGTGATGGTCCTTAAAAATGGCTAATTTATTGGAATGAATTTTGATTTTTGTAAGGATGGCGCTAATAACCAAACGATTATACTTTGTAATTGTAACGATTGTCATATTGATATCTTGCTTATCTAAGGACAAGTTGTTTGGAAGTAAAAAAGAAATACAAATGAAGATAGTAAAATCTGAAGAAGAGTGGAAGAAAGAACTTTCCTCCCAAGAATATTATGTATTAAGAGAAAAAGGAACAGAAGCTCCATATAGCGGTAAATTTAATATGCATTTTGAAAAGGGTGTGTATATCTGTAAAGCTTGTGGAACAGTATTGTTTGATAGTAATTCCAAATTTAAATCTCACTGCGGTTGGCCTAGTTTTGACCAGGAAATCGTGAAAGGACGAATTATTGAAAAGTTAGATACTTCTCATGGAATGACACGTATTGAGATTCTATGTGCTAATTGCGGTTCACATTTGGGACATGTTTTTAATGATGGTCCAACAAAAACTGGATTAAGATATTGCGTGAATTCAACCTCATTGGATTTTGTTAAAGAATAATATAACTTTGTAAATGAATTAAGGTTAATAAATTTCGCGCGATGGCAAAAATTATTAAAATCTACCCGGATAATCCGTCAGAAAAATATATAATCGAGATAGTAGAGGTATTAAAAAAGGATGGGATAATTGTATATCCAACCGATACAGTTTACGGATTAGGGTGTGATATTTTTAATCATAAAGCTATGGAAAAGCTTTCGAGAATTAAAAACGTAAAATTAGAAAAAACCAATTTTTCCTTTGTATGCAATGATTTAAGCAACCTTTCACAATATTCAAAACCTATCAATAATAATTTATTTAAACTACTAAAAAGGGCATTACCAGGTCCTTTTACTTTTATTCTAAATGCTTCTAATACATTACCGTCTTACTATAAAAATAAAAAGACAGTAGGTATAAGAATTCCAGATCATCAAATCCCCAGAATAATAGTTGAAAAATTAGGGAACCCTATAGCCTCCACTTCTATCCATGATGATGATGAAATTATGGAATATTCTACTGATCCCGAATTAATTGCCGAAAAATATGATAAAGTAGTAGATATAGTAATTGACAGTGGAGCGGGAGGATATATACCCTCTACGGTTGTTGATTTAACATCAGGTGAGGCAGAAATCTTACGTCAGGGGAAAGGAGATTTAGATTTATATCTTTAAATTATTAAAAATTAAATTAAAATTGACGTTTAAAATTTAAACATACCCTGTACAAAGCCGTTTCATTAAATAAATTAAATACTCAATAAAATCAAATCTATGATTTAAATATAAAAAATACCGAATATTATATTCGGTATTTTGGTGTAATTCATATAGTTTTTTGAAGAAATGAAATTTTTAACTCATATCTTATAAATTTCTTAATAATTAAATAACTCATCAATGCTAAGTTCTTTCACTTTTCCAAGTTTTTTAACAGAGTTCCAATCTAAGCTTTCTTTTTTGCCAATTAGAGATACATTGTAAATTTTTCCTTTAATTTCTTGATTAAAGAAATCTCTAAGATCGGAAAGTTGTAGCGTTTGGATGCGAGAATACATATCTTTTCTTACATCGTAATCGATGCCTCTTTTTTTAGCTGAAAGATATGACCAATAAATGTTTGATTTAGTAATTCTGTCAGATGCAATTTGTTTTAAAGCACTTTTCTTAGCATTGGTAAATTGTTTGTCAATTTCCGGCATATTATTCATAAGCTCTTTCATGGCATCCACAGCTTGCGGCAATTTATTTGCTTGCGTGCCTATATATGATGAAATAAAATCATATTTATCTTTGTCTGAAGCAACAGAGTAACTTGCATAGGCTGAATAGGCTAAAGACTTGCTTTCACGTATTTCTTGAAAGACGATAGAAGAAAGTCCTCTTCCAAAGTATTCTCCAAATACTTTTGCGTAAGGCATCTTGGTAATATCAAATTTTTTACCTCTTGATTGGAAAAGTATCTCCGTTTGTACCATATCATAAGGAGAATAAAATAAACTGCCGTCAGATTCAATTTCTTTGTAAATAATAGGAGTTGAATATTCCTTTGATGTTCCGAAATTATGATATTTCTGAATTGCTTTTTTTATTAAAGATTCATTCGGGCCGAAATAAAAAATTTCATGTTTGTAATCGAAAAGACCTTTACTTAGATTAACCAAGTTCGAAGGATTTTTATTTAGAAGATCATTTTCAGAAATATTATTTCTAATTCTATTATTTTCTCCAAATCTAGCGTATTGAGCAAGGGCATTTAAAATCGATTGCTTATTTAACTTAGAGTTTTTTCTCGCCTTAAGAATTGTTTGTACATATTTTTGATAAGTCTCGGAATCAGGTTTAGCATACTTCCATAAATGCTCAAATAATTCAATTCCTTTTGGAATATTTTTTTCCAATCCTTGTAGGCTTAAAAATATGAGTTCATTTTGAACCTGTATAGAATAGGTAATGCCTATTTTGTAAAATTCTTTTTCAAGTTCAGATTTTGTGTATTTTTCTGTACCTAAAAGAGAGAGATAATTTAAAGCAAGAGCTAACTCTTCATTATTGTCTGAGCCGAAATTGAAGATATAGTACAGTTCTCCTAATTCATTATTTTTATTTTTAATGTAAGCAAGAGAAGTATTTTTTACATTATCAAACTTAATTAAGCTTTGATAATTTATAAATTGAGGTTGAATTTCTTTTTCAGGAATTTGGGCAAATTTTTTATAAAAGTCGGACTGTTCCGTACGGTTTAAGGTTATAGGAGTAATTCCCGGATTTTCTACTCTAACGAGTTTATTGTTCGTACCCTTTTCTTTATAAACGACAACATAATTATCCTTATAGAAATTGTTCGCAAATTTGACAATATCTTCTTTACTTATCTTATCTAATTCGTTGAGTTCATCAAGTATGTTTTGCCAAGAAAGGTTTTGGATAAAAGCATTATACATTTCTGTTGCTACTCCATTGGAAGTATCCCAGCTACTTATACGTTGTGTTTTTAAATCGTTTACTATAGCCTTAATTAACCAGTCTTCAAAATTTCCTTTTTTAATTATCTCAAGCTGATCTAATAAGAGTTTTTGCAATTCTTCCAGTGTCTGACCTTCTCTGGGGGCTCCATATAAAGAATGAAGGCCGTATTCTTTGAAAAATGAGGTATAAGAACCCGCGCCTAAAGCTAACTGTTTTTGATTGATATTAATATCAATTAAGCCAGCTCCCGAATTATTTAAAATCATGTTGACCATTTTCGTGTAAAGCGCTTCTTTACTTCCTGCTCCTTCACATCTAAAGGCTATTTGAATCCTTTCGGAAGAAGGACTTTTTACAACTCTTTTTACGACAGATGTTAAAGGCTTTTCGATCGGTCTATTTAGCACCGGCAATTCTTTATATTGGAAACTTCCAAAATACTTATCTACCAATTGGATGGTCGTATCAAAATCTAAGTCACCTGCAAGAACTACTGCCATATTATTTGGAACATAATACGTCTCATAATACTGATGGATAGCTTTCATAGAAGGATTTTTCAAATGCTCGGATGTTCCTATAGTAGTTTGTTGCCCGTAAGGATGAGTTGGAAATAAAGCGTCCATCATCTCATAATTTACCAAACGCATATCGTTATCCTGTGCACGATTAAATTCTTCATATACGGCTTCAAGTTCAGTATGAAAAAGTCTTAAAACCAATTCGGAAAACCTTTCTTTTTCAACAAATAACCATCTTTCTAATTCATTGGAAGGGATATTGTTTTTATAAACTGTTTCATCGAGCCAAGTATGAGCATTGGTCCCAGTAGCTCCAAGTTCTGAAATCATTTTATCGTATTCATTAGCTATAGCATATTTGGATGCTTCTTGGGAAACCTCATCTATTTTTTTATAAATTTCCTTTTTCTTGTTAGGATTTTTTTCAACCTTATGTTGTTCATATAAATCTGAAATACGAGCTAATAATACAGATTCTTTATCCCAGTTTGACGTTCCCAGTTTACTGGTCCCCTTAAACATCATATGCTCCAAATAGTGAGCAAGACCTGTATTTTCGGATGGGTCATTAGCAGATCCTGTCCGCACCGGAATATAGGTTTGAATCCTTGGTTCGTCATCGTTCCTTGATAAATATACTTTTAAGCCATTTTTTAGTGTATATATTCTTGAGTTTGATGGGTCATTTGATACTGTTTCATAGATATAACCATTTGGATCTGTTGCTATTTTTGCTTTATAAATTTGTGCATTTGTTGTCATTATAAAAAACGTTAGTAAAAGTGATAAAAATATTTTTTTCATATTGATCTTTGGTTTATGGGTGTGAAAATACAAAAGATTTTCGTTAAATTTTCTTTTTTTGATATATTATATATAAATATGTGTATCCAATTAAGGCTGAACATAGTGAGGAAAATAAAATCATAATTTTTGCATGGTTAATATATTCGGATTGTGTTAGCGGATTAAAAGCAAGTAAAGTAATAAAAATAGACATAGTAAATCCAATTCCTCCTAGAAAACCAATGCCTAGCATTTGTTTCCAGCTTGTTTCTAAAGGAAGCTTACATAGTTTTAAAATATTAGCCAAGTAAGTAAAAAGTAGAATTCCTAGAGGTTTTCCAACAACTAACCCCAAAAAGATTCCAAGACAATAAGGTTGAGAGAAAAACTCTTGAAAATTTAATTGAATGGGAAGAGCAGTGTTGGCTAAAGCAAAAAGAGGTATAATTATAAAGTTTACAGGATATTTTAGCAAGGATAATAATTGGGTAGCTTTGCCATTATTGAAAGGTATAGTCAGTGCTACTAATATACCTGCAAGAGTGGCATGTACGCCGGAATGTAACAAACAATACCAAATTCCGATACCTCCCAAAATATAAAGGAATAACCATTTTACATTCAAACGATTAAATAATAACAATAACATCCATATAGCCAAGGCTAAAAATAGAAAATACAGAGAAAGATTTTTAGTGTAAAAAACAGCAATAACTAAAATTGCTCCCAAATCGTCAATCACAGCTAAAGCAGTAAGAAAAATGCGTAGGGATAGGGGGACCTTTTTTCCCAATAAGCTTAAGATGCCTAATGCAAATGCTATATCGGTAGCCATAGGGATACCGGCTCCTGAAATTGTCTCATTACCGAAATTTAAGTAAGCATAGAGGCCTGCCGGAACAATCATACCCCCAAATGCACCTAAAATTGGTAAAAGAGCCTGGGAGAATTTAGAAAGCTTTCCTATATATACTTCATGAATTAGTTCTAACCCAACCATAAGAAAAAATATACTCATTAATCCGTCATTTATAAATTCAGATATGGTTAAAGAATTTCCTTGTAAACTGAAGAAATTTAAATTGCCGAATTTTAAAGAAATGGGCATTTCCCATAATTTGTAATATATAGTATGAAAGGAAGAATTTGCTAACAATATTGAAATAATTGTACATATAATTAGCAAAACACCTACTGACTTCTCATTTCTCATAAAATTATATAACAATTTTTGAAAAGTCTTTATGTATTGTGTTTTTTTATTCGGCATTTATAAAATTTAGTGATGGATTAAAAGATTAAATACAGCTAAAGTATGATTTTAAATTTATATTTTAAAATTAGCCTACATATATACTATTGTTTTTATTAATATGAGAGAAATCAAAAAAAGAGACAATAAAATTCATATTCACGATAATTTTTATATATCCAATTTTTTTTGAGACACAATAATGTAAATGTTTAAATTACATTTTCGTCATATATTAGCTTTAATACAATAAAAGCAATGAATTAATAGTTTTTGTATAATAAAAACATTGAATTAATGCATTTAGTTTTAAAGACTTTGTTCGGTTATTTAGCTAGGCCTCAATTGTATCCGGAATTAATAAGAAAAATCAATAAAAATATTTTTGATAGAGATAGTGCGATTCAAGGAAAAAAAGAATCCGAAATTTGGTGTATGCAAAGAGCCATTAGTCAGGAAGAAGCAATTTATCAATTAACAAACAAAGAATATTCCTTATATAAGGACTTTCCTAAAAGAATGGCAAAAGCAAAAAAAAATGAAACGGAGTGTCCAGTTAAAATGGGAGGAGCAGGAGCATTGGATTTAATATACGCCTTATGCGAGCACACACAGGCAAAAAATGTTATTGAAACTGGAGTAGCTTATGGATGGAGTTCCTTAGCCATTTTATTATCTTTACAAAAAAGAGATGGCAAATTGTATAGCTCAGATATGCCATATTTGGATAGGAATAACGATCGTTGGGTTGGATGTGTAATACCTGAAAAACTAAAAGAATATTGGAAATTATTTACACAAGCAGATAAAGAGTCGCTGCCTAAAATTTTTAAAAAGCAAAAAACTTTTGATATAGCTCATTACGACAGTGATAAAAGTTATAAGGGAAGATTGTGGGCCTATCCTTTATTATGGAAGAGGATTGAAAAAAATGGATTTTTTATCAGTGATGATATTGGCGATAATTCCGCATTCATGGATTGGGTAAACCAAAATAAATTGGAAAGTGTTATTGTAGGCTTTGAAGGAAAATATGTAGGTGTTGTAAAGAAAAAGTAAAAAAATTAGAATATAATTATCGGAATTAAATAAAAGTTCAATCATCACATTACTATGATGGTAAGGTAATAAAATATTTCCTTCATTAGATATTTTTGAGATACAAAGCGAAGATAAAGATCCCATAATAAAAAAATCATTGTAATTTTAATATTATAAAAATTGATTAGATAATGTTATGGAGACATACGAGGAAATTTTAGAGTGGTTATATACTCAGGTATCAAATTATCAAAATGTAGCGAATTCGGCATATAAACCTGGGTTTGAAAATATTTTAAAATTATGCGAAATTTTAGATAATCCTCACAAAAAAATTAAATCTATACATATTGCCGGGACCAACGGGAAAGGAAGCGTTTCCAATATGACCGCTTCTATAATAAAAGAAGCAGGATATAAGGTAGGATTATTTACCTCACCGCATCTTAAAAATTTTACAGAGCGAATCAGAGTAAACGGAGAAGAATGTTCCGCTGATTTTATATACGATTTTTTAATTAAAATAAGAAATTATTTTACTAAAGATTTTAATCCATCATTCTTTGAATTAACCACTGCTATGGCTTTCAGCTATTTTGCCAAACAAAAAGTTGATATAGCAGTTATTGAAGTAGGAATAGGAGGTAGATTGGATTCAACCAATATCATTATTCCTGAAGTATGCGCTATTACTAGTATTTCGATGGATCATGTCGATCTATTAGGAGATACTCTTGAAAAAATTGCCATTGAAAAAGCGGGAATTATCAAAACAGGTGTACCCATAGTAATTGGAGAAGAAAAAGAAGAAATTAAAAAATTACTTATTCATATAGCCCAAGAACGTTGTGCAGAATATATGGATGCAACAAAAAATATAGTAACATATGATTCAGATCTCAAAGGCATTTATCAAGAAAAGAATAAAAAAACAGTTTTAGGTATTATAGAGGTACTAAGAGATAGAGGATATATAATATCTGAGAACACCATTAAAGCTGGATTATTGCATGTCAAAAAAAACATGAATTTCAGAGGAAGATGGGAAGTTTTGCAAAAAGAAAATCCAATGATTATTTGCGATACGGCACATAATGAGGATGGATTTAAACAATTGGTAGAGCAATTTAAACTTGTAAAGTATAAAAAATTAAGGATCGTTATAGGTTTTGTAAAAGGAAAAGATTTGGATAAAATATTTCCTCTGCTGCCACCTCATGCCATATATTATTTTGTTAAACCAGCAATTTATCGGGGAATTCATCCCGATGAATATTCAGAAAAGATCAATATATACTTTAAAAATTATCAAAAATTCAATAGTGTAGCAGAAGGGCTAGAAGCGGCTAAAATCCAGTCTGACAAAGAGGATTTGATATTTATAGGAGGAAGTAATTTTGTAGTTTCTGAAATTTTTTAAAAAAAATATTTGCAAGTATGAAAAATGAGCGTATATTTGCAATCCAATTACGGAACAAAGTAATTAAGAAAAGTTCTTAAAAGTCTTTGTTTTAAAGGGGCGATTAGCTCAGCTGGTTCAGAGCACCTGCCTTACAAGCAGGGGGTCGCAGGTTCGAATCCTGCATCGCCCACAACAAGAAAAACCTTGATTTTTCAGTTAAGGTTTTTTTGTTGGTACAGACCCATGGTGTAACGGTAGCACACCGGTTTTTGGTACCGTTTGTCGGGGTTCGAATCCCTGTGGGTCTACAAAAAAATTAAATGAAAAAGTATATTTGCGGAGAAATAAAAAATAATTACATTTGCACCGCGAATAGATAATGAAAAGAAAGAATTAAAAATGGCAAATCATAAATCAGCAATAAAAAGAATAAAACAGAATCACGTAAGAAGGTTACGTAATAAGTATTACCACAAATCAGCTCGTACAGCTATTAAAGAATTAAGAGCTGAAACAGATAAATCTGTGGCGGAAGGTAAATTGCCATCTGTTTTTTCTCAGATTGATAAGTTAGCTAAAAGAAATATTATTCATAAGAATAAAGCTTCTAACTTAAAATCTAAATTAAACAAGCACGTAAACGCATTAGCATAAAGTAAAAATATTAGTAGGCCCGTTCGTCTATCGGTTAGGACTTCAGATTTTCATTCTGGCAAGAGGGGTTCGACTCCCCTACGGGCTACAGATACAAAAGCTTAATTTATTGTCAGTCAATATTTTAAGCTTTTTTCTTTTTACAATGTTCCGAAAAAAGGAACGATAAATTTTTAACCAATCATCTACCAGTGCTTTACCTCCTCTACCAGTCGCAATATTTTATTGTTAGATTTTTTTATTCTTCCTTCACTAATAAATAATAAAAACGTCCATATATTTTAAGGCGTCTTACTCTTTATTTATTATATTTATTTTACGTGAGAAAATTATTTAAAAGAAGTTTAAATCCGGTTTAAAAGTTGAAAACCTATTTAAGAAACTTTGCCAATAGCTCATCTTTTTCTTTTAGCATTCTTTCGTATAGATCCTGTTTTTCTTTGTGCAACTTTTCTTTTTCATTATAAAGTTCTACTATCTTATCAATTGGGTTGAAATTAAAATAAAATTGATGACTTGTCGACGAATCATAACTATTAGCAGTATTTGCAATAAAATTTAAAGCACCTTCATCATTAAAATTTTTGATAGCATCTACAGGTAACTTTAGAAATTCAGCTACTTTTTTTAATGTTTCTTCTTCTATAACCTCTTTATCTTCCAACTTAGATACCCCTGCTTGGGTAATATTTAATTCAATAGCTAAAGATTCTTGTTTTACCCCTAACATTTCACGGAGTCTTTTTATATTCCTTCCCTGATGTATTTTTTTAGCTGTTATATCTAAATTCATTTTTATAATTTTTTCTTTTTTACAAAGATATAAAATAACTAGTGGAAAATAATTTATTCCTTTTTTGTTGTTTTATATTCCTTTGTGTTATGGGGTATTCTATTGATATTCATTTATTTTACATCTTATAAAGATAGCTGAAATATGATTATGACAATTCAAGAGATAAAAGAAAA
>NZ_CAMLFD010000020.1:0-46957 GCF_946479295.1 uncultured Apibacter sp. | reverse complement strand
TGGAACAGAGTTGAAGCTAAAAGTAAAACCTCGCGCGAAGAAAAAGGATGCACAGGGTTAGACCACAACCGTTTCCGATATTACGATAGTAATTCAGGAACTTATATAAGTATAGACCCTATAGGACTCGCTGGGAATAACCCAAATTTGTATGCTTATGTATACGATTCTAATACAGAGGTGGATTCATCAGGATTATACGGAGTGAAAAGAAATACTCCAGCATGGAAAGCAAGAGGATGGCAGGGATCAGGAGCATATCCAGGTACAGATACTTGGAGAACAGTAACATTAGAGAAAGGAACTATTGTTTATGGGGAAATTCCAGGGCAATCTGAGTTTTATTTATCAAAAGAATCATTAGAAATGTCAGGAAAAATAAAAGAGACATTATGGGAATCAGCTCAAGTAAAGCCTCATGACAAATTTGGATATAGATCTCAGGTACAGGCTTATGTTTTAACAGAAGATATTAAAGTAGCTGTTTCAACTAGAAGCCAACCCTCAACATGGTAAGGGGGGCAACACAGTATTTTATAGAAGATTTTGAAAAAAAATTGAAAGCAGTAGGGGATCCTATTAATTTAGAAAGCAGAAATCCTAAAACAAAAATAGAATGCAAATAGAGAAAGTTAAAGTTTGTAATCCAATAGAAATATTAGTTGATACTCTTGTAAAGAAAGGATTTGAAATAGTTGAAAGTGAAGTAAGTGATTATCATTTTCACCAATTATATTTTAAATTACAAGGAAAGTATACTGATGAATTAGAACAAATACATATAGATAAAATAAAAAAAATAGATGATACCACTTTTTCATGTTCCTGTCATTGGTCGATTGTTGAATTAATATATAAATAATACAAAGAAACTAACAAACCAATCTTTGAATGTTTGATATTTTTAATTAAATTATCATTTAAATGTATTTTATATTAAATATATATATATATAAATGGCTTTAACCATAAGCATTTCTTACCTTTCAGTCAGCTTGGTCAGTATGAGGATGAGGAACTTGGAGGACTCTATTATAACCGTTTCCGATATTACGATAGTAATTCAGGAACTTATATAAGCAAAGATCCTATAGGACTTGCTGGAAATAACCCAAATTTGTATGCGTATACGCATGATAGTAATTCATGGGTTGACCCGTTTGGGTTAAATAAGTGTGGGGGTAAATTTAAAGAAATAAATAAACAAGCTTTACCTGATTGGATTGTTGAATCATTTGAAGAAGGTAACTATAAAACTGTTATGACACAAGAAGATATTATTGTTTATAGAGTTTTTGGAGGAAAAGCTTCTTCAACTGGTGCTTTTGTTACCACTGTACCTGCATGTAATCTTATTAACGCTAAAATAGATGCAGCTTTGTTACCTGAATGGAAAAATTTTAAAGAATTTGAAACAATTATAAAGATACCGAAAGGAACAATACTAAATATAGGAAAGGTAGCTCCTCAGACAACTATATCAGGCACTATTTTAGAAGGTGGAGCTGATCAATATTTAATGCCTTAAAATTGGCCTTCAAATTGGATAGTAAAAGTAAATCCTTTACCATCACAATAAAATAAATTATCAAAAATAATGAAAGAGCAGCTTATAAAAGATATTGATTTTATAATTAAATCTTTAAATAGTATAGATAAAATGAAACTAAATTTTATCGTAAATAAGTATAATAAATTAAAAGAATTAATTTTGAATGATAGATTACACACTAATGTAATTAAGGGCTCTGTAAGAGCTTATTTAGATGTTTTTAGTGATTATGAAAACCCTATATTGGAAAAAATGAGCAAATTAGAAAAGAAGATAGATAGTATAATATAAATATTAATTTAAATTATTTTTTGAATGCACAAAAAGCTAACTTTTAGAAGTTGATTTGTTTGTTTTTCTAAGCATTCAACTTATCGAGACAAAAACTTAAAAGAAAAAATTAGTATAGAAGATTTCAATTTCATAAAAAAGATTTGCATATTCTTCATGGAACTGAAACTAGAGAATTTAAAGAAGATCTAAAATCTGGTATTGTAAAAGAAGTCGGTAAAGAATTTTATGATTATTACGAAATAGAAAAAAGTAATTTAAGTTTATATTATTACATTGAAAAAGATAAATATATATACATAGTTTCGGTGAAACCCAACCTCGTTTGTATAAACTATATTTAGAAGGAGTATATGAATTATATAGGTATTTATAAATTTAACTATCTCTGTATATAATTAAACTCATAATCTTTTTAATAAAAAAATTAAAAGATAAATAGAATTAAATAGTATCAACTAAATTTTATCATAAACACAAATAAATTACATTTATTATCAAATTGTTATTAATTCAATACTTTGATCATTAATATAAACTAACATTTTACTTTCAATTTTTTTACCTATAGCAAGAAAAGCCTGTTCGTATAATTCAATTTGTTTTCTATGTTGGGGCAATTTTTTTCCGGTTTTAAAGTCAATGATGATTAAGGATCCTTCATTTTCAACGATTCGATCCGGGCGATAAATCTTTCCTTCAAATATAATTTCACGTTCTTGATAGGAAATAACTTTTTTAGAAAAATATTTTTTAAGTTGAGGAGAAGTAATGACCTTTTTCACCATTTCTCCAATTTCTTTTTCTTGTCCCGAAAGGATCATACCTGACAAAACCTGTTTTTTTAATACATTTGGCAAATCATCCACTGTGTTTATCTCGGCTAGGATCGCATGTATACTATTTCCATATTGTATTTCTTCGTTTTCCTCGCTATAAAATTTATGAGCCTCAGTACTGATCTTTATTTTTGAATACCACCTTTCGGAAGTCCATCGAATTTCCTCTTCCTCAATAATCTGACTTGCACTTTTTTCTTTCTTTTTTTTATATTCAGCGGAAGGATATATCTCAACAATGCCTTCCGTTGACAACCCTTGATGATTTAAGAACTCATTAATAGGGCTGCTCACTTTATCTTTTTTCTCTTCCAATAAAAATAATTGTTGCGAAGCCCGGGTAGTAGCAACATATTGTATACAAAGCTCGTCTATTTTATTTTCAAATTCACGAGTAGTTACTACTTCTTTTATATTTTCATTGGTGTCATCTAATCCTGATTTAGTTGAAGTATAAAACTTATCAAAACCATTGTATAGATCTTCTTCCAGAGGAAACCAATATTCTTCTTTATTGGAATTACTATTGATCATAGGATAAATTACTATTGGAAATTCCAATCCTTTGGATTTATGAATGGTCATAATTTGGATAGCATTTCTATTATAAGGAAATCGTATCGAAAGCCCCGAACTTTTTAATTCCCAATTTTCCAAAAAATCCTGTAAACTTATCACTCCATTTTTCTCCAGCTGAATTATCAAATCTAATAATGCAGAAATATAAAGATCTTCCTTTTCACCAAAACCCAGCGAGCTAATAAATTCTTCGGCAAAATCATAAAAGCTAAGTGTATGAACTTGTTGGTAAGGTAAAGAAATGTTTAGAGTTTCATGAAACCAGAGTAAAGTATCCTCAAAAGACAACTCTTTTATCTTAATTATTTCTTCCGTAAAATCATTAAATTCTATTCTACCTAAGGTCCAGAGCAAGTTTAACATTCTTACAAGGTATTCTTTTTCTTCTGGATTGGAAATCCATTTCAATGCATAAATAATAGCTTGTACTTCAGAAGAAGAAGTAACCGATAACGCCTCTTCAGTCAATATAGGATAACCTTTGGCTGCAATCTTTTCAACAATGGCAATACTATGCTTTTTATTCCTTATTAAAATAGCTATATCTTTAAATGAAAATCCATTGAGCAATGACTCTTCAATTATTTCAACAATTCTTTCTTCTAACAGATTTTCTTCTTGCGGTGCTATAAAAGAAACCTGTACCCTGCCCCCTTCTTTTAATTTAGAAATCTGTTGTGCATTAGCTCCGAATAAAGAACTGTATTCAGGATTATGCACCATATGAGAAGCTAAATAATTATAAAATTTATTATTGAAATCAACGACATTGGGCAAACTTCTAAAATTATTTTGTAAAGTTTCTACCTGTATTCCTTTATCTTCTGCATTCGTAACTAAATCAATTAAAATTTCCGGGTTTCCGGAACGGAATCTATAAATAGCCTGTTTAGGATCTCCTACCAGAGTAATTGAATTTCCCTCGGAAACTTTAGCATTTTCTAACAAGGGTACCATATTATTCCACTGCAATTGTGAAGTATCTTGAAATTCATCTATAAAATAATGGTTATATCTTCCCCCAAGCTTTTCATAAATAAAGGCAACGGGCTCTTCTTTTAAATGCATTCCGATAATAGGATTTACATCCGAAAGGAAAAGTACATCATCTTCCGTTTTCCTCCTAGTTAAAAAACGATTTATTTCAGACTGTAACTCTATGGTAATTAAATTCTTACGAACCGAATCATCTATTTTAATTCTAGTTACCGCCTGTTTTATTTTATAAAACGCATCAATCATTTGCGGGGCGAAGATTCTAATGGTTGCCTCTTTTGTTGATTTTGATTTTGCATACTTTTCTTCTTCACAAAAAGCCTTATAATAGGTTGACGAAAAATTAATACTCAATAATTTATCAGTATCTAAAACTTTATAAAAAAGACCCGCCATACCCCTTGCTCCCTGATAAAAATCGCTTACTTCCAACCCATTAGATTGCAACAATTTTATAACTGTAGAAGCAGTATCCTGAATTATTATATTATTTTCCTGAACTCGCTTAATGAGTATTTGATTTAATTTTTTAAAATCTTCAAATTCTCTTGCAGTTAGGGAATTTATCTTCTCAAGATTTCTCTCCTTCATAAAATTTTGTGAGGAAGAAAGCAGTTCTTTTCTAATATCTGTCGAAGATTCATTCTCAAATTTCCAAAATATATAATTTAAAATAACTTCTGCAAAAGGATTATCCGTACCCAATTCATCTACCAATTCATCTATGGACTGCTTAAGGTAATCCGAAGCATCTAATTCAACCGCAAAAGAATAAGACAATCCCAACTCTTTAGTAAAAGCTTTCATCAGTCGTAAATTAAATTTATCAATGGTGCTAATTGAAAATAAAGAGTAATGATGCAAAAGGTAAGATAATGACTTGCAAGCTCGTTGATGCAATGTAAAAATATCTACTCCCAATTCTTGCGATATTTGCTGTAAAATTGGGTTAACTTTATATTGATTTTGATCCGAAAAATCCTTTAGCCAAGAAAGAATACGGGTTTTCATTTCATTGGCTGCTTTATTGGTAAATGTTACTGCCAAAATTGAACGTACTGATTCAACAGAGTCATTTTGCAGTAAAATATTAAGAAAATTTTTAACCAATGTATAGGTTTTTCCGGCACCCGCAGAAGCATTGTATATAGTATAGATTGATCCCATTAGGCTAAATACAAAAAAGGATTTAACAAAATTAGTTAAATCCTTTTTATTATGAAATTTTCTAAATTATTTAGTTTCTGTATTATTTTTTTTCTGAAAGGAATAGATTAAATGAAATACGCCCGGAAGAATAAATATACTTCCTAACATAAGGGCCCATGCTAACATTGCAATTGTTTTATGTATGCATTGATCTTCTGTCAAGGATAAGCAGCCGTGCTTTAAAATAACCAAATTAGGATAATGCTGATAAGTTACTGCAAATAATATGGTTAGAACCTGAAATCCAGCTAATAGCCTAATCCAAGAATATTTTTTTACTTTTAGAGCATATAAAGTTCCAAAAACAGAAATAGTTGCTAAACTTACGGCGATCCAACCGATTACCTCACCAAATATCCATTCAAGTAGGGGTACTCCGGTAATATAAGCACTTAGAAACACTATTCCACCGGTTATTACTATTGCAAACAGAAATATCTTAACCTTAGTTGTTAAATAAGTTATATCATCAATATTTTTTACCTGAGATAAAGAATATGAAGCTGCCAAATATCCACAAATACTACAAGTAAAAATTCCTAGTGCACATCCGAACGGGGTGAGCCAACTCCATATATAAGCTGTCATAAAATCCGTAGCTCCCATATCTATAGTTCCCGATACTGTGGCAGCTGCGATCATTCCCAAAAAAAATGGAGTAATTACACTGGAATATCTGAATATCTTATTATAAACGTATTGCCAATCATCTTTAATAGCATCATAATTACGAAAGGAAAAAGCAGTTCCTCTGGCAATTATCCCCATAAGCATCAGTAATAAAGGTATATGTAAATAGGTGGAGAATACTGCATATATATCAGGAAAAGCAACAAAAAGAATCACGATTACAATAACAAGCCACATATGATTAGCTTCCCATACAGGACCCATTTCTTTGTACATGATTTTTTCAATTCTTTTTTCATTTTTCTGCTTACTGAATAGCTCTAAAATTCCAACCCCAAAATCTGCTCCCCCTAATAATAAATACAAAGCTATGGCTGTCCACAGGAAAAAAATAACTACATATAAATAAAACATACTCTATTTCTTATTAGATTTATAATTTTTATCAGTTGAATCATATAATGCAGGAACCATTTTCATTTGCCTGTATAAGAGGAAAATTACAATTGCTGACAAGGATATAAAAATGGCTGTGAATAAATAAAACGAATATACAATACCGGGCATTGGAGTAACAGCATCAGCGGTTCTCATTATTTTATAAATAATCCAAGGCTGACGTCCTACTTCTGTTACCGTCCATCCGGCTTCTAATGCGATATAACCAAGAGGTGTGGCTATAACAAAAAGTTTATAAAACCATTTTTTTGTAAGCCAAGTTTTATTTTTTAATCTAGCCAAACCATAGATAATAGCCAATATCATCAGGGCTACACCTAATATAATCATGATTTGAAACGAATAATGGGTAATGGCAACAGGTGGTCTGTCTTCCTTCGGAAAATCAGTAATACCTTTAACCGGATCTTTTAAATTACCATAAGCCAGAAAACTTAATAATCCGGGAATTTTTATAGCATAATCAACTCGTTCTTCTTTTTCATTAACAATCCCCCCCAATACAAATGAAGCGGGAGCTTCCGTATCGAAATGAGCTTCCATAGCAGCTAGCTTTTCAGGCTGTCTTTTATTCACGTCTTTTGCTGAAATATCCCCACTTATAGGTTGTAGCAAGGCAGCAATACAGGCACAAGTAGCAGCAATTTTAAATGCCTTTTTATGAAATTCAACATTTTTTTTCTTTAGGATCATTAATGCATGTAAACCAGCCACAGCAAACCCTGTAGCCACAAAAGCTGCTATAATCATATGTAATGCTTGTGAAAACCAGGCATCATTGAACATAGCTTTTACGGGGTCAATATTGATATAATTACCGTTGATATAATCAAATCCCGCAGGACTGTTCATCCAAGCATTAGCAGCCAAAACCAATATTCCAGATGTTATTCCACTTATTCCGATTAACAATCCTGTTAACCAATGAAACCACGGATTAAATTTATTCCAACCATAAAGAAAAAACCCAATGGCTATTGCTTCCACAAAAAAGGCAGTTCCTTCTAAAGAAAAAGGCATCCCGAAAATAGGTCCAGCATGTTTCATGAATTCAGGCCATAATAATCCTAATTCAAAAGAAAGCATTGTACCTGATACAGCTCCGGTAGCAAATAAAATTGCAATTCCTTTACTCCAAGCTTTGGTCAAACCTTTATATAATTCGTCTCCGGTTCTTAAATATTTATAATGTGAAATTGCCATAAAAAAAGGCATTACCATTCCTACACATGAAAATATAATATGGAATCCTAGCGAGACTGCCATCTGCGATCGGGCCGCAATAAAATCGTTCATAGTATTTAGAAATTAAAGGTTGTAAATTTATAATAAATCTTCACTTTTACCATCATTATAAATGAAGTTTTGCCGTAAAGCTTGAATAAGACATTAAGTAAACAACTATAAATTAATTATAATTACGATATTATTATATTTTTTTGGTATAGTTAAATTTATAATATTTCTTTATTTTAAAAAATACCTTACAATCATTGCTATAAAATAAATTACTGATTTCTATATAAAAATCATACCGCAAAAAAGCATTTATCCATTATATTTATTTATGTTTATTTATAATATTTGAAAAATTTGCAGGATTGGAAAGATGAAGTTTAACAATATTAAAAATATTATAAAATACCTTTACTAACTAAAATCAAGAAGATATAGGTAAAACTAACAATGGTTATTTGATTTTTAAAGTTGCAATTTTCTTTTTGCAATATAATATTCTAAATAACAACCCGTATTAATCTCTATAAATTAAATTATAAGGAATAATTTATTGATTTTGGGATAAATATTTATTGGGATTTTTTTGAAATTCTTCTTTACAATTAGAGCTACAAAATCCATATAATTTTTTTTGATAGGTTAGCGTATCTCTTACATTATCTTTTGTATGCATATTACATACAGGATCAAGTTCGTTATCCACTTCCACATGAGATAATGTTTCACCTCCCATTGAATTTTCCTTCTGTTTAAATTCACAAGAGGTGAATGTTAACATAATTACTGACACTACTAGTACATAATCAATTTTTAGTTTCATAGACTTACATTTTTTATATTCAAATTTAGACAAAATTATGAGTTCCACAATTGAGCTAACATTATAAAATCTTCAACGGATAATTGCTCTGCACGAAGATTTAAAAATTCATGCGATTCGATATGTTGGGGAATCCCTAAAACTTTCAATGCATTTCTTAATGTTTTTCTTCTTTGATTAAACCCTGCTTTAACTAATTTAAATAAAAACCCATCCTCTACCCCATCAATGTGATCACGATATCTTTCTAATCTTATAACCGCTGATTTTACTTTAGGTGGCGGAGTGAATACATTTTCATGAACAGTGAACAAATATTCTACTTTATAATAAGCTTGAGTAAGCACTGATAAGATACCATATATTTTATTTCCCTTTTGAGCAGCAATTCTTTCTGCCACTTCTTTTTGGAACATACCGACCATTTCAGGAATTATACATCTATTATCCAGTATTTTAAAAACAATTTGAGATGAAATATTGTAAGGAAAATTACCAATGACCGCAAGATTTTCCGAAAAAAAATTTTGCAAATCCAACCTCAGAAAATCTCCTACTATATTTTTTCCCAGCTGAGGATAATGTATTTGTAAATATTCTATTGATTCTTTGTCTATTTCAGCAACAAATAATTTACACTTTTTTTGCAGCAAAAATTGGGTAAGTACTCCCATTCCCGGTCCTACTTCCAATATTAAATCATACGGCTGATAGGATAGCGAATCTACTATTTTCGAAGCGATATTCTGATCATTCAGAAAATGTTGCCCTAAATGCTTTTTAGGTTTAACTTTCAATTGTATCTTTATTTTAACAATAATTTATATCCAAAATTACACTAAAATAAATGAAGTTTTTATATTTTAGCGAATATTTTAAAAATATGGCCAATAAAACAGACAAGCTAAATAAGGGAAGGTTACGTTCTTCTAATATTACTGTAGTCATCAGCATTTCTTTAGTCTTATTTTTAATTGGAATCATTGGCATGATTGTAATTAATGCCAATTCTTATATTGATTATTTGAAAGAACAAATGGTGATTGAGGTATTTTTTAAGAATGATAGAAATAAAGATAACTTAATTAAAAACGAAAAAGCGCAACTCAATTACCTTGATAGTATAAAAGTTAATCCTTACGTTAAAAAAGCTAAATACATATCTAAGGAACAAGCAACCTATACTGCGAAAAAAGATTTAGGAGTTGATTCTCAATCACTTTTTGAAGAAGACATATTTCCAGCCTCTATCACTATAGCTCTAAAACCGGAGTATACAGATTCTATACATATTGAAACCATAAGAAATCAAATACAAAAAAATGTGTTGGTCGATGAGGTAAAATCCGATAGTAATTTATTAACTCAAATGAATAAAGGAGTGCGTAAAATCACTTTAGGCATTTCCATACTTGCCGGAATTATCTTATTAATAGCAGTTTCACTTATCAATAATTCCATACGTCTGAAAATTTACGCAAAAAGATTCATCATAAAAACCATGCAATTGGTGGGCGCCAAACGTTTCTTCATTATGAAACCATTTCTACTGCAAGCCTTCATCTTAGGTGCTATAGGTTCTGTTATAGCCTTGATACTTTTGTTTATTGTAAATTATATGCTTATTCGTTACAATATACTTCCTCCAATTGTAGATTATACAAATCATATTTTCTTGTCATTATTTATTATATGTATAGGTATTTTAATCACTACTACAAGTACTTGGTTCGCTACCTGGAGATATTTAAAACTTAAAATTGATGATTTATATTATTCTTAATTCTTAAATTGCCAAAAAATAAATTTTTGATGAAAGATAATTCAATAAAAAATAATTATTCTAAATCCGAAAAACCTTTTTTATTTGGAAAAAGAAATTATATATTCATGTTAATTGGGTTAGGATTAATAGCCTTAGGTCTTATTTTAATGACCGGACCTGACGCGAACACAGTTGATGGTGTATTTGATAAGAATAATTGGAACGAAGAAATTTTTAGCTTTAGAAGAATTCGACTTGCTCCCATATGCATTGTTTTAGGTTTTATCGTCGAAATTTATTCAATCATGACTTATTCCAATCCTAAAAAAATTAAATAATGAACACGTTAGAGGCAATTATAATTGCTATTGTTGAAGGTCTAACAGAATATTTACCTGTTTCTTCAACTGCTCATATGATTTTTACAAGTTCTATTTTAGGTATTCAGGAAGATAACTTTGTAAAAATGTTTGAATACTGCATTCAGTTGGGAGCGATTTTAGCAGTGGTTGTATTATATTGGAAAAAATTCTTTGATTTTAAAAGATTTAATTTTTATTTAAAATTAATGGGAGCCGTTATTCCGGCTTTAATTTTAGGAAAATTATTCAATGAAAAAATAGACGCTGTGTTGGAAAAACCTATACCGATTGCTATTGTGCTCGTATTAGGCGGGATCGTACTTTTATTTATTGATCGGTTTTTTAAAAATCCTACTATACTTAAAGAAGAAGATATTTCTATAAAACAAGCGATAATTATCGGCTTTTGGCAATGTCTCGCCATGATGCCCGGAACGAGTCGTTCTGCCGCTTCCATCATTGGAGGAATGCAACAAAAACTAAGCAGAGAAGTTGCTGCTGAATTTTCTTTTTTCCTAGCTGTTCCTACTATGCTAGCTGTAACTGTATATTCGTTGACATTAAAAACTTGGGATGAAAATGGTATTAGTATGAAAGGTTACGAGCTGTTAGCATCTAACAGTCATCAAATGTGGCTTTTTATCTTAGGGAACCTTGTTGCTTTTGTAGTTGCTATTTTTGCTATTAAATTCTTTGTAGAAGTTATAAAAAAATACGGCTTTAGAATTTGGGGTTGGTACCGAATTATAATCGGTTCACTATTATTACTTTATTTTATTTTCTATCAAAAGGCTTAAATTTCAACATTTTTTACTATTCTTACAATAATAATATCTTATTTAGCTTATAATAAAATTTATATAAAAATTATTTTCACTCGTTTTGATTTTTATATTTAAATTTTAATTCTACATCCATTGTACTTATAAAATAATCATTTACTTATTATAATAATCTTAATTTATTAAAAACTCATAGAAATGTCAATACATTCGGAAATAAAAAAGGTAACTACCTCTTCTTTCAAAAAAATGAAAGCTACGGGAGAAAAAATATCCATGTTAACCGCGTATGATTATACCATAGCCAAACTAGCCGATGAAGCAGGATTGGATGCAATTTTGGTTGGAGATTCAGCAGCTAACGTTATGGCGGGTTACGAAACAACATTGCCCATTACCTTAGATCAAATGATATACCATGCGCAATGCGTGTCTAGAGGAATTAAAAGAGCTATGTTAATTGTAGATTTACCCTTTGGCACATATCAATCCGACCCTATGCAAGCCTATCGTTCAGCAGTTCGAATTATGAAAGAAACCGGTGCAGCAGCGATAAAAATGGAAGGTGGAATTGAAATTAAAGATTCTATTGAAGCTATTGTTAAAGCAGGTATTCCAGTAATGGGACATTTAGGATTAACTCCACAGTCCATTCACCACTTCGGTTCTTTCAAACTAAGGGCAAAAGAAAATGAGGAGGCCGATAAGTTGATAGCCGATGCGAAGTTGTTAGAAGATATCGGATGTTTTTCAGTTACATTGGAAAAAATCCCTGCTCTATTAGCCGAAAAAGTTACTAAAGAATTACAAATAGCTACCATAGGAATTGGAGCGGGAAATCTTACAGATGGCCAAGTTTTAGTCATTCACGATATACTAGGATTAAATAAAAATTTCAAACCTAAATTTGCCAGAAAATATATAAACCTTCACGAACAAATTGTAGAGGTTGTTTCGCAGTATATAAAAGATGTAAAAAGTCAGGAATTTCCTAATAAGGACGAAAGCTTTTAAAAAATTTCGTTATCTAGCCAATTTTTAGAGGGTGTTAATGATTTATAAATAATTGAATTAGATTAATTTCATGGATCATGCTTAATGAAAATCAAATACTTTTTGAAGATAATCATCTTTTAATTATCAATAAAAAAGCAGGTCAAATCGTTCAGGGAGATAAAACCGGAGATATATCTCTCTTGGATGAGGTTAAATCTTATATTAAAAATAAATATTCCAAGCCTGGAAATGTATTTGCCGGATTAGTGCATCGCATCGATCGTCCAACTTCCGGTATTGTAATATTTGCGAAAACCAGTAAAGCACTTTCTCGATTAACAGAAATGCTAAAGAAAAGAGAAATAAAGAAAACTTATTGGGCAGTAGTTAAAAAAAATGAAATTCCTGAAACACAAAGACTGATTCATTATTTAAAAAAAAATGAAAAGAATAATAAAGCTATCGTCTACAATCATTTTACTGACCATGCTAAAGAAGCTATCTTGACCTATACGATTGTAAAAAAATCAGATAACTATATGTTATTACAAATTGATCTGGAAACCGGTAGGCATCACCAAATTCGTGCACAATTAAGTGCAATAAAATGTCCTATAAAAGGAGATTTAAAATATGGTGCAGATCGGTCAAATCTTGATGGAAGCATTCATCTATTGGCAAGAAAAATTGAATTTATACATCCTGTAAAAAAGGAAAAAATAATCTTGGAAGCTCCTATCCCGGAAAATGATAATTTATGGAATAACTTAGTAAATTAATTTTTTTTGAAATATTTATATACAGCAAACATATTATAAAAACCGGAAAATAAATAGGCAAATCCGGTAGACAAAGCCGCTCCTAGAATACCGTAGTGAGGAATCAAGAGTACTCCGATCACAATTTGTATTAACATGGCACCCACGGAAGCAAAAATATTCTTTTTTAGCAGGCCTAGTGCAGCGGTAATATTTCCAAATGGAATTAAAATCAGTAAACAAAATACAGATATCAATATCAATACATAAAATGCTGAAGTTGCATAATAATTGTTTCCAAACAATAATTTAATTATATAGTCTCCAAATAAAGAAAACACGATGATAAGTAAGAATCCTATAAATAAAAAAATAATAAAATAATTCTTCAAATAGGTTTGAAAATATTTTTTATTAGTATGGTTTTTTACAAATTTTGGATAATCTGTTACTACAAACATCTGAGCTAAAAAGAAAAGATTTAAAGGTATGATAGACGAAATTCTGTATTCCGCTATGCTTGTGGCCGAAAGAAAATAACCCACCATGAAAGTATCCAAAGATGAAATGGAACCGTGTAAAAAATTCGCAATTGAGCTTCCAAAAGAATAATTCCAAAATTCTTTTTTTGAAACAGGAAACTTTTTATAAGGTTTAGCTTTAAAGTGTTTCTTAACCTTAAAAGAAAAAAAGATAAAGGACATCGATAGGGAAATTACATATCCATACATTCCAAAAAAAAAGCTAAGAAATAATGAAACTATTAGCGTGAAAACATTAAATAACATATCTGTTATTGCATAGGCATAATTATTATTTCTAATCTGATAATCAATTCTTATTTGGTAAAAAAAAGAAAGGCTAACTAAACGAAAGCTTAGAATTAATGAAATTGTCACTAAATAATTGTATTTAGTAGAAAAAAATAGGCAAATAATAAGAAATATAATTATAGTAATAGTATTTAAGGCATTACCTGTTTTAAAATTATAATTACTTAATATATCTTTTTCGTTTGAAGTTGAAACCAGGGATCCGAATCTAAGCAATCCATTTTGGCTTCCCATATTTATAAATGGCATAAGAAAAGACAAAATAGATAAGGCTAACGAAACTGATCCAAATTCTTCTTTAGTAAGCATTCTAACAATAAAGAAAGAATTGACTATCATGGCAGATTTACTTACAATCTGAGAAATAGCAATATACCCCCCTTTATTCTTTTTAAATTCATTTAAAAACGATAGAATATTTTTTATCATTAAAAATTTTATTTATTGCAAAACTTTACTATATACTTTTTCTAATTCTTTGGCTATAATTTGTATACTAAAATGATTTATTGCATATTGATGCATATCCTTAGGTTTTGCAAATTCAACTTTACCATTAATACATTTTGCCATTGCTTCATACAAATCATTTTCATTTCCTTTTTCGATAATAATTCCGAAATTTTTTGGAAAAAATTCTGTAATTCCTCCAACATTAGTTGAGATTACAGGAAGACCACAAGAAAAAGCTTCATTGATAACGCAAGGTTGATTTTCCTTATTACTAAACATCACTAACATATCTGCATTTCTCATTTTATATGAAACTTCATTTTCAGTTAAAGGGCCAAAAGTCGATATATAATTTTTTAATTTATTATTCTTTATAAATTCTTTTATCATTGTGTTATCTCCGTCTCCACCTATTTTAAGAATAAATTTATATCCTGATTCTGCCAATTTTTTAGATACATTTAAAATCCCAGTAATATTCTTATGATCATCCACAAGGTTTGATATATGAAGAAAGATATTTTTTTCAGGCTTATTATTAGTAGGCTTAAAAACCTGGGTATTTACAACATTAGGAATAATTTTATATTTCCCTTTGATCCCTTGCATTTTCATTGAATCCGCTAAATTTTCACTTACCGGAAGGATATAAGAAGCCTGAGAACAAACTATATTCATCATCTTGCAATAAAATTTACGAGATAGGCTATTATCTTTAGTTATCCAACGGGTCCAATGTTCCGTCACTACAAAATTTATATTCTTTATTATTTTAAAATATAAAGCCAAAAAAGCATAATAATATAGCACATGAATATGAATCAAATCAATATTTTTAATAAGTCCTAAACCTTTAGTATATGCTCTAAATTTTTTCCAGTAATTAATAACTTTATAAGAATGCCCTTTATAGTATATTTTTATAATAAGTAAATTATGATTTTTATCAATATTTATTTTAAATTTTTCTAGTAAAGTATCATCTCTTTCAACATAAAGAATAGTTATATTATGTAAGGTTGCAATTGCTTCAGCATGCCGTAAAATAAAATTACCATTTTTAGGATTATTTTTTGATGGAAGCCAATAGGGTAGAAAAAGAATATTCAATTTTTGCTGCATTGCCAAATATGAGATAATTTACAAATATATTGTTTTTGATCTGGATTTATATTTAATTTTGTACAGGAATGATAAATAAAAAAAAGGTATTAGTTTCGGTAATTAATAATATATCTACAGATCAAAGAGTAGAAAAAGTCTGTAATTCTTTATTCAAAAAAGGTTATGAAATTTTTATTATCGGAACAAATTTATATGGATTGCCTACGCTAAAAAGACCTTACCCTACTCGCCGTTTCAATCTTGTATTCCAAAAAAAGTTTTTATTATTTTCTGAGTTTAATCTAAAATTATTCTGGCATATACTTTTCCGATCTGATAAAAATACAATATTATTAGCTAACGATTTAGATTCTCTATTACCTAACTATTTGGTTTCTAAAATAAAAAGTATCCCTCTGGTCTTTGATAGTCACGAAATATATTCTGAGCTTCCATCCGTGCAAGGGAGGTTTTCACAAAAAATATGGAAGAAACTTGAAAGATATATCATTCCTAAAATTAAACACTTTTACACAGTAAGCGAAGGTTATGCGGATTTTTTTGAAAAAAACTATGGCAATCGTCCTATAGTAATAAAAAATGTCCCGTTAATCAATACAAAACCAAATAAAGAATTACATATAACCATTGACTTACCTAAAAATCCTCAAAATAAAAAAATCTTGTTATATCAAGGAGTCATTAATTTCTCTCGGGGTATTGATAAAATGATTGAGGCAATGAAATTTGTTGATAATATTCAATTTTGGATTATCGGAGACGGATCGTTAAGAAAAAAATATGAAAATTATACTAATGAATTAAATCTTGAAAATAAAGTTTATTTTTTAGGAGAAATACCTTCTGAACAATTAAAATTAATAACCCCTATGGCTGATTTAGGATTAAGTTTAGAAGAAGACCGTGGCTTAAGCTATCGCTATGCTCTTCCCAATAAATTATTCGATTATATCCATGCAAAAATCCCCGTATTAGGAACTTATCTTCCGGAAATAAAAAAAGTTATAAATAAAGATCAAATAGGAGAAGTTATCTCTGAACATTCCGCCCGTGAAATTTCTGAAAAAATTAATTTAATTATAGCTAAAGGAAAAAGTTACTATCTAGATAATTTAGATAAAGCTTCAGAAAAATATAATTGGGAAGCTCAAGAAGCCAATTTATTAAACATATTTTATAAAGCAAGCAAATAACACAAATATCCAAATTTATATAATTGAAAAATTCTTACATCAGAATTCTCAGATAGAAGTTTTTTTTTCATTGAATTACGATTTTTTTCAAACAAATATTTAACGTATTTAACACAATTAAGTTTTTTTAATAAATAATATAATTTAATTATTTTAATTCTTTTACATAAATTATTCTCTTCCCGAATTAATTCTGCTAAATTCCTAATTGCTTCTTCGGTTTTATTTAAAAAAACTTGACTGGTTTCTAATCCATCATGATAAACCGGATTGTGAATAATTTCTAATTTAACTCCTTTTTCTTCAAGGCTTAATCCAAGCATTGTATCTTCGTATCCATAGTTATATTTTAAAACAGGAAAAAAATTATGTTTAAAAGTTTTTTTTCTAACCATTAGATTGGCAGATTTTAAATACAAATACTTAGATCTATTGTCATTTTTGATACAATTTTCTTCATATTTAATACCATATTTCCAACGCAAATTATTTTTATAATTTTCGCTAACATCTCTTCTGTATAAAATATTTCCGGTATAAACTTGACCTGTAGGGCTAATCGACAAAATAAATTTTTTTAAATAATCTTGTCGAACAGGAAAGACATCAGAATCCATGAATAACAACCATTCATATCTTGCTAATTCAGCCAAAGAATTTCTCGCTTCAGCTCTTCCTAAATTTTTTTTTGAAACGTGATAGGCTATATTGTTATTTTTACAAAATAATTGGTTTTCTTTTTTTATTTTTTCATTGGTTGAACAATCATCAAAAAATATTATTTCACAAGGAACATCTAGTTTATTTTTCTGCATCAGTAATTCATTTCCTAGATTTACAATTGAATAATTATAAACCGGAATAAGAATAGAAATCATCTAAAAATATTTATAATTTAAATTTTTATTTTTTTAGAGAAAAAGTTCGTTAGAATCTCCGTGATAAATTTTACCATTCTCACATTTTATAGTCTTTGCCGGAAATTTTTTTATCATTGAATAATCATGAGTAGCCATAAGTATTGTACAATGATTTTGCTGTGCAATACCTTTAAGCAAAGTCATTATTTCGTTAGAAGTTTCAGGATCAAGATTTCCGGTCGGCTCATCTGCTAAAATGAGAGCGGGATGATTCAATAATGCTCTTGCAATTGCGACACGTTGCTGCTCACCTCCCGAAAGCTCATGAGGCATTTTATGCTTTTTTGTTGCCATTCCAACACTTTGCAAAACTTCTTCTATTCTTTCATTAATAGCATATTTATCTTTCCATCCGGTTGCTTTCAAGACAAATAATAAATTATTTTCTACACTTCTATCCGTCAATAGTTGAAAATCTTGAAAGACTATTCCTAATTTTCTCCTTAAAACTGGAATATCATTATACTTCAAAGTAACCAAATCAATATCGACAACTTTCCCCTCACCTTCGAGCAAAGGAATATCTCCATATAATATCTTTAACAAAGAACTTTTTCCACTTCCAGTTTTACCAATAAGATAATAAAATTCTCCTTTTTCTAAACTTGTATTAACCTGACTTAAAACTAAAAAGTTCTTTTGGTAAATATTTGCATTCCTTAAGTATAAAATAGGGTCACTCATTGGCTTAATTGTAAAAATATTTTTAACAAGAATTAATTTTATACAAAAATAAAAAATAAAAGTCACATTGCTTATTTTACTTCATTTTAAAATTTTGTTAAAAATAACTTATATGAGTATTTTTAACTATTTTTGATTGATAATTAACTTTGTATTAATGAGAAAATTTATAGTATTTATTGCAACAGCGCTTATCCCTTTGAGTGGGATGCATGCGCAAAATCATGCAATTAATGAAAATTACATGGATAAAAAAATAAGACCGCAAGATGATTTTTATAATTATGTAAACGGAAATTGGATGAAAAATGCTCAAATTCCTTCAGATCGTTCCAGATGGGGAAGTTTTGATCAATTGCGGGAATTTACCGATTCTGTATCGCTAAGTATTTTAAAAAAATCTATCATTCAAACTTATCCCAAAGGTTCTGAAGGTCAAAAAATTAAAGATCTATATAGTTCATTTATAAATATGGAAGAAAGAAATAAACAGGGAATCTCTCCTATTCTTCCCTATTTATCGAAGATTGATAAAATTAAAAATCTTTCAGATTTACAAAATTTACTTATTGAATTTACTCCTTTGGGAATGAATCCGTTTTATTCATACAGCGTCCAATCAGATTTAAATAATAGTAATGTAAACGCTGTATATTTAAATGATATATCTTTAGGCTTGGGTAGAGATTATTATCAAAAAAATGATGATAAGTCAAAAAAAACATTACAAGAATACAAGATCTATTTATCAAAATTATTGAAAGTAATCGGACATAATGACCCAGATAAAACCGCGGCAGATATTGTTTTATTTGAAACAAAATTAGCCTCTAATCTTCTGACTGTAGAGCAAATCAGAAATGCTCAACTCCAAAATAATCCTTATTCATTGAATGATTTATCCAAATTATCGAAGAATATTAACTTAAAAAAGTATCTTTCTCAGCTTGGAGTACAAGTAGATACCATTATAATACCTGAAAAAAAATACTTTGAAAACTTAGATAAAAACATCAATCCACAAAATATCAGCTTACTAAAAGACTTTATAAAAGTCAGTATTCTAAGATATGCAGGAGACTGTCTAACTAAAGAACTTGATGACATTAATTTTGATTTTTACGGCAAAACATTAAGTGGACAAGTGGAGCAAAGAGCCATTGAAAAACGTGCGCTTAGCCGCATCAATTCACTAGTTGGTGAAGCATTCGGAAAATTATATGTAGCCGAAGTATTTCCCGAAGAAGCAAAGGAAAATGCAAAAGAGCTTATCAATTATTTAAAAAAATCCTTTGTCATTCATATAAAAGACTTAACATGGATGTCCCAATCCACAAAGGAAAAAGCCTTGGATAAACTAAATAAATTTACTGTAAAAATAGGATACCCTGATCAATGGAAAGACTATTCCAATTTAGAAATACAATCTTTACAGGAAGGAGGATCTTTTTTCCAAAATCAACTAAATGCTATTGTTTTCAATTATAACAGAGATAAAAATAAAATAGGCAAACCGGTAGACAAAACTGAATGGTTTATGTCTCCTCAGACAGTAAATGCATATTATAATCCTTCTTACAATGAAATTGTATTTCCTGCTGCCATATTACAGCCACCATTCTATGATTATAAAGCTGATGCAGCCGTTAATTTCGGCGGAATAGGTGCTGTAATCGGCCATGAAATATCTCATGGATTCGACGACAGTGGATCTCAATTCGATGGCGATGGCAACTTAAAAGATTGGTGGACCCCTTTGGATAAAGAGAAATTTGAGGCAGCAACCAAGGCGCTAGAAGCACAATATAATGCCTATGAACCTATTCCGGGTTTACATATAAATGGAAAATTAACATTAGGTGAAAATATTGCCGATTTAGGTGGAGTCGCTATAGCATATGATGCATTGAAATTATATCTAAAAGACAAAGGTAATCCGGGTAAGATTGAAAATTATACACCGGAACAAAGATATTTTTTATCCTGGGCAACTATTTGGAGAACCAAAGCTAAAGAGGAAGCCTTAGCAAATCAAATTAAAACCGATCCTCATGCTCCGGGGTATTATAGAGCTATAGCACCTTTGGAAAATGTGGAAGGCTTTTATAAGGCATTTAATGTAAAAAAGGGGGATAAAATGTTTAAGCCTGAAAAAGAAAGAATTGTTATTTGGTAATTATGAATTTAAAAGAACTTTTAAAAAAAAGCTCTGTTACACTTTTAGATGTGAGAGAAAATGATGAATTAATCAATGAAGGATATGTTCCCGGTGCTATTTCTATTCCAATGAATGATATTCCATCCCAACTTGAAATAATTCGAAAATTTTCAACTCCTTTGATTATTTTTTGTAGATCAGGCATAAGATCTGAAAAAATAGTCAATTATCTAAAAAATGAAGGATTCAAAGATGTATATAATGGGGGCGGCTTTAAGGAAATTAATCAGTTAATTAATTCTTATTAATCCTTAAACTTATCCTTATTTAACACTTTGGCAAAATATTTGATATACCGCTAAAATGTTAAAAATTGCTAAAAAAGCAAAAAAATAATTTAAGATAATATATGAAAAATTTAATTAAAATTAGTGTTACTAGTTTATTCTTATTATTTTTAGGTACAACATTCCAAAGTTGTAACACCACAAAAAATGTTGCAGAAAAAGTGGATAGTAAAGAATTACAAATCAAGCTAAGAGGTACTTGGTATTTAACTTCCATAGATGGTACATCAGCTACAGATTCATTTAAAGGAGAAATTCCTACCTTAAATTTTGATTTTGATAAAAATAGGATAAATGGTAATGCAGGTTGTAATATCTATAATGGATCATTTGAACTTATTGAAAATATGTATAACCCTAGTCCTATGGTATCAACTTTTATGGCATGTCCAGAATACAATCAAGAACCTAGATTTTTAGAATTAATGGGTATAAGAAGCACTTTAGTATTTACAAATACTACTTTACAATTTGTTCAAGACGGTAAAGTAGTATTAGAATTTGCTCCTTTAACAAAATAATAAAAACCTCTCCGAGTGAGCAAAAATATAAAAAGAGTGAATTTTTTGTAAAATCACTCTTATTTTCTTTTCATCAAAAAAAGTTATATATTTGCCGCTCAATACATAATAATCATTAAAATTAATATTGGCATGTATCTAACATCAGAAGTTAAAAAAGAAATTTTCGCAAAACACGGTAAAGATGAAAAAAATACCGGTAGCGCAGAAGGACAGGTAGCTTTGTTTACCTTTAGAATTAACCACCTAACCCAGCATCTAAAAAGAAATCATAAAGATTTCAACACAGAAAGGGCGCTAGTGGCTTTAGTGGGAAAAAGAAAAAAATTACTTGATTACTTAAAGAAAAAAGATATCAATAGGTATAGAGCAATTATTGCAGAATTAGGTATTCGTAAGTAGAAGAAATTATAAAGAGGCAATTAATAAATTGCCTCTTTTACTATCTTTTTGAAAAAGCACAAAAAGAAAAAAGGCTTAAATTATTGGTTGTTATTTGTCATTGGAATATGTAAGCACACTGAGCACTGAATTCCATTAATCTTTTCATATTTTAATGGACTTGAGTGTTCTCTGGTGTTTTCCTATTTAAATTTAAAGTAACTATCTATTTTTAACATTACATTAAACTTTCTTTTTGCTTTATTATAAATATATTAACAAATTTTTATTTTTTATGGAGATTCCAAAAGCAATTACAGAAAAAATTGTCTTGGATGATGGAAGAGAAATCATCTTAGAAACTGGAAAACTTGCAAAACAAGCAGATGGCTCTGTTGTAGTCAAATGTGGGGGAACTATGTTATTAGCTACAGTTGTAGCTGCAAAAGAAGCAAATCCCGGAGTGGATTTTTTACCGCTTACTGTAGATTATAGAGATAAATTTTCAGCAGGAGGTCGTATACCGGGCGGATTCATGAAAAGAGAAGGAAGACCAACGGATGAGGAAATCCTAACTATGCGACTGGTAGATAGAGTCTTACGACCTCTATTCCCTGAAGATTTTCATGCGGAAATACAGATCATGATTCAACTTATTTCTTATGATGGATCTATACTTCCAGATTCATTAGCTGGACTGGCAGCTTCATCAGCTATAAGCATAACTGATATTCCATTTAATGGACCTATATCTGAAGTTAGAATCATTCGTCAAAATGGAAGATATATCATTAATCCGAGCCTTACACAAATGAATGAAGGATTCGATCTTGATATAATGGTAGGAGCATCTAATGATTCGATTGTTATGATTGAAGGAGAAATGAGTGAAATTTCCGAAAAAGAAATGATAGATGCCATTTCGTATGCTCATGAAGCTATCAAAAAACAAATTGAAGCGGAAGAAAGATTAGCAGCTAAAATTGAAAAATCGCTTACTAAAAGAGAATATTGTCATGAAACACATGATGAAGAGCTGAGAAAAGCCATCACAGATTTCTCATACCAAAAAATATATGACGTTGCCAAAACTCCATCTGATAAGCATGAAAGAAGCGAAAAATTTGACAATATACTAGAAGAGTTTTTGTCAAGATTTACAGAAGAAGAATTAGAGGAGAAAAAACCTTTAGCTGCAACTTACTTCCATGATGTACAAAAAGATGCTGTTAGGCAACTTATATTAAATGAAGGAATTCGTTTAGATGGCAGAGATACTAAAACTATTAGACCTATTTGGTGTGAAGTTAATTATCTACCCGGATCTCACGGATCAGCAATCTTTACTCGTGGAGAAACTCAATCGTTGACTACAGTTACTTTAGGCTCTTCTTTAGATGCAAATCGTGTAGACAATGTAATTTCACAGCATGAAGAAAAATTCTATTTACACTATAATTTTCCACCATTTTCAACGGGTGAAGTGAGACCGGTAAGAGGCGTCTCTAGAAGAGAAATAGGACATGGCAACTTAGCTCAAAGAGCATTGAAATATGTTATTCCTGAAGATACCCCTTATACTATACGTGTCGTATCTGACATTTTGGAATCTAACGGTTCTTCTTCTATGGCTACCGTATGTGCTGGAACGCTGGCTTTAATGGATGCGGGAATTAAAATTAAAAAACCTGTATCTGGAATAGCAATGGGATTAATAACCGATAAAGAGTCAGGAAAATGGAGTGTCTTATCCGATATTCTAGGAGATGAAGATCATTTAGGTGATATGGACTTTAAGGTAACCGGTACTGCTGATGGAATTACCGCTTGTCAAATGGACATTAAAATTCAAGGACTTTCCTTTGAAATCATGGAAAAAGCGTTGAACCAAGCCAAAGAAGGTCGTTTACATATTTTAGGCAAAATTTTGGAAACTATCTCTACTCCAAATCCACAATTAAAACCTAATGCGCCTAAATTAGTTTCATTGGAAATTCCAAAAGATTTTATCGGTGCTATAATCGGACCTGGAGGAAAAAATATTCAACAACTTCAAAAAGATACAGATACAGTAATTACTATTGAAGAGAGCAACGAGGTAGGAAAAGTTGAAATATCAGGGATAGATCAAGAAAAAATCGATGAAGCAGTTGAAAAAATTAAGCAAATTGCTTTTGTTCCTGAAGTCGGAGCTATTTATAAAGCCAAAGTGGTTTCAATTAAACCTTTTGGTGCATTTGTTGAACTTTCTAAAGGTGTTGAAGGACTCGTTCATATTTCTGAACTAGAATGGAGACGATTAGAAAAGGTCGAAGACTCTGTTAAACTAGGAGACATAATTGAAGTGAAGTACCTAGGTGTTGATGAGAAGAAAAAAATTAAATTATCCAGAAAAGTTTTGTTACCAAAACCAGAAAAAAAAGATAATACTAAGGATACTAAAAGCATCGAAGATAAAAAATAAATTAAATAAAAACAGGTTGAATAATTTCAACCTGTTTTTTGTTAAATATTACTACTAATCCGATATATTTTGCTAAAATATTAAATTCTCGCACTTTACTTAAAAAATCATTTTAATTTATATGATAGGACATATAATATGTTGTTTTATTCACATCCATCAATTTTTAAAAGCATTTACAAATAAATATAAAAATTTAATATAATCTTTTTCTTTTCTTGCTATTTAACCTTTATTTTCAAATGTATTTCTATTCTATTGCATAAATTGTTATCACTAAGAATTTGAGGATTAATTGTTTGTTGATTTAAAGTCATATTTTTTTAATTTAAAAATAAATTATTAATTAAAACGTTAAATAATATTAATTAAATTTGCACATATGTTAAATAATATTAAATAATAAAATTAGAAATTTAAATGTCACTGTTTGCTCGTTTATTTGGTAAAAAATCTAAAGTTGAAAATACGAATATTAAACAATCAATAGGATTAAGTGTTGTATTTAAAGGCTCCCTTAATTTTGACAAAGATAAACTATTAGATAAATTAAGATTTCTAGATTCTTCAATAACAAATGTCGATTACGAAACACCTGCCGGAGATCTTGAACAAGGCGTTTTTGCTTTAGTAAGTTGGGGAAAACACGTAGTTAGACTGATCGGATTCAATGAGCCTTTTCCTGCTGATGTATTGGAAACTTGTGTTGCACCAGCACATTATAGTCAAGATATCAAAGATCAAATTCGTAAAAATGATAGCCATGTAATTTTGTACTATAAGGGAAATGATGAAGATGCATTAGAACAATACCTAGCTTTGTCCCGTCTGGCAGCGTGTTTTGATGAATTTAACGCATTAGCAGTTATTAATGAAAACGCTCATTCTTCACTCCCTACAAATGTTTTAAGTGACTTACTTAGTGATGAAAACAGTGCGAAGAGTTTAAGCGATTGTTTACCGTTATTTTTCTGCGGGTTTGTTAAATATATTTTAGAAGATGCTAAAGGTGTCTGGATGCGCACTTACAATGCTGATGCATTTGGATTGCCTGATTTTGCTGTATTAGCAAATAACCATGATGAAGGATCTTACTATTTCGATATGTTTGGTAATATTTTATCGTATCTCCGTCAGAGTGGAGCAACTATGAATCCCGGGGATACAATGGAGATTGGCGATAATAAAATGTTGTTATTACGAGCTCCGCAGAAGGATGAATACTTCCTGAAAGATAAAGGTAATGTTTTGGTAGTAGAAATGAGTAAATAGTCAATCAAATCTATAAAATCATTATTGAGCAAATTATCCATTATTAAGCAATAAAAAACGACTTCTGATATTAAAAAATTTGATATCGGAAGTCGTTTTACATTTGAGTAAATTATAAAATAACTGTTTGTTTAATAAAATACGCAAACACAATCAATAATTATTTAAATATCACGATTTTAGATAGTAACATTTACTATTTCTGTTTATTTGATAACATAATGCTTATTGCGCACAGTAATATCGGCCACTCTGTGCTCAGACTGAAAAATATCATAAGCAAACTTCAATTCGTTCCGGAAAGGCATATAAGTTGAGTTTTGAAATTTTTGCATATTTGATGTTGTCATTCTGAACGTATAAATTTGCGATGAAGTTTTTTAGCATTTTTAAACAATATAATATCAATAATTTATATTTTTATATTTTAATTTCATTTTTATGAAAGAATATAAACCGATTTTCATAAGTTTAGTCAAATTTTTCTCCGTTTATTTGTTCTTAACAATATTGTACTATTGGTATCTAAGTTACTATCAAAACAAACTTCACACCTGTGATGATTATACTTATATGGTTGCTAAGCAATCTTCCTCATTACTAAATTGGGTAGGAATTTCCAGCCAAGCATTACATATGGATAATGAAAACTATATGCGTTTTTTTATTAATAATAAATCTATAAGTATTGTTAACGAAGGTTGTAATGCTTTATCAGTAATAATTCTATATATTTCATTTATTATCGCTTTTGCAAATTCGATAAAAAAAACATGTGTTTATTTACTGATAACAATCTTAATTATATATTTAATAAATATTTTAAGAATTAGTTTTATAAATTACGTATTTTCTTATTATCCGGAATACGGTGAAGCCAGCCATGATTATTTATTTCCAGCTATCATTTATGGACTTATTATTGTTTTATGGATTATTTGGATCAAATTTTTCGTATTTAAAAAGAAATAATTAATATGAAAAGAGTATCTAAAATTGTTGGAATTATGTTATGTATACTACTTTTAATTTTAGTAAGAAGATTCGAAACAAATATATTTTATGATCCACTCCTTCAATTTTTTAAACAGAAAGATTTTAATCATCATGCTCCACCCTATTTTAATGTACTGAAACTAATTATATCTCTTATATTCAGATACGGAATAAATTCCCTAATAACACTTGTTATTATTCAATTATGGTACAACGACAAGAAAATTACAAAGGTTTCTAATTATATCCTTTTATTTTGCTTTCTTTTCTTTACAAGCTTATATTTATTTTCGCTGTTTACAAATTTTAGTTTAGGATATATGCCTACTTTTTATATAAGGAGAATAATTATACAGCCCATATTGCTGTTATTACTTATTCCTTCCATTTATTATTATAAGAATCTATCTAATAATTCCCATTAGAATTATCATTAGCTGATGATCCTTGATTTTTTAATCTATCCCTCATAACTTCTCTTTCCGCCTCACTTGCTTTTCTTTTGATACTTTGTGATTTGCTGCTATACCCACTGATAGCTCCTAATATAAGGCCTAAACCGGCTCCTCCTATCAATCCTACTACTAAGGTTATAGTTAAAAATGGTTCTTTTGATCCGTTATACTGGATATAACCTAAAATTATTCCCAAGATTAAAAATAACGTTCCAATAATTATCGAACTTTTCATTATAAAAAATATTTTTAATATAAATTTTTTTAAATAGAATTTAAATTTTGTCTTATTACCTCATACAAAAAAGCCCCACAAGCCACTGACACATTTAAGGATTCCGTTTTACCATAAATTGGAAGCTTTAAGTTCGCATCGGAATTTTTTAATAAATCTCTTGAAATTCCTTTTTCCTCATTCCCTAAAATTACTGCTAATGGGAATTTCAACACTTCATCGTATAAATAAGTATTGGTTTTTTCAGTAGCACAAACAACTTTTATACCACTGAGCTTTAAATACTCTAATACTTTTAATAAATTTTTTTCTTTACAAATCTTTAAGTTATAAATAGCACCGGCAGAAGTTTTAATTGCATCTGAATTGACAGGAGCAGAACCTTCATCCGGAATCACTATAACATCGACCCCCACTATTTCAGCTGTTCTACAAATTGCACCAAAATTTCTTACATCAGTTAAATGATCTAAAATAAGAACAAATGGCATTTTACCCTCGTCAAATAATTGAGGTATCGAATCCTCTATAGTAAAAAATTGTACAGGAGAAAGAAAAGCACATACACCTTGATGATTTTTTCGAGTCAATCGATTTAATTTTTCAACAGGAACATATTTAACTCGAATTCCAGCTTGCGAAAATTTCATTTTTAAAACTTTGATATTCTCTCCTAATAAGCCATTTTGTATAAACACTTTATCAAATGTTTTTCCAGCTTCTAAGGCTTCCATAACAGGACGTATTCCGAAAATAAAATCTTTTTCCATAACAATAAAAGGTAATTTAAAAGCTACCGCTTACATTAATTTTCAAAATATAGAGGATGATTATTCGCCAAAATAAATCTTATTCCTAGCTAAATATTTATTAGTATCTTCAATAAAGGAAAGTATTTCTTCTTGTCCAATTTTCTTTTCTGATGATGTTTTAAACATTTCAGGGAGCTCATCCCATGTTTCACGTAATTTTTGAGAGTATTTTTTAAAATTAAACGAAAATTCTTTTTGAGAAACTTTATCTAATTTAGTAAAAATTAATGAAAAAGGGATTCCTTCTTCTCCTAACCAATTTATAAAATTCAAATCAATTTGCATAGGTAAATGACGAGAATCAATTAATACAAAGAGATTAACCAAATTTTTTCTGGATAAGATGTAGTTTTCAATCATTTTAGAAAATTCAGCCCTACTAGATTTAGAAGCCTTAGCATAACCATAACCTGGCAAATCTGTTAAGTACCAATTATCATTAATCAGGAAATGATTAATCAATTGGGTTTTTCCAGGAGTGGAAGAAGTTTTAGCTAAACCTTTTTTATTAGTGAGCATATTAATCAAAGAAGATTTACCCACATTAGATCTTCCTATAAATGCGTACTCCGGTTTGTTCCCTTCAGGGCAATCTTCCATAAATTTACTGCTTTTTATAAACTCTGCTGAATATATAGTCATAGTAAAAATTTCTATAATTTCATTTCTTTCAGCCAATTATAAAGAATTTCATTAAATTCATTTGGCTTTTCCATCATCGGAGAATGGCCACATTGATCGACCCAAAATAATTGAGAATTAGGAATACCTTCATGAAATTCCTCTGCTACTTCAGGGGGAGTTACGTTATCTTGTTTTCCCCAAATTAAACAAGTGGGTTGATAAATATTTTTTAATTCTTTAGATAAATTATGTTTAATAGCACTTCTTGCAATATGAATTGTTTTCAAAACTTTACTCCTATCGGATAATGTTTCGTACACTTCCTCTACTAATTCTTTAGTAGCTATTTTCGGATCATAGAAAACCTCTTCTGACTTCTTTTTGACATACTCATAACTGCCTCTTTTCGGATAAGACTCCCCAAAGCTTCTTTCATATAGTCCAGAACTTCCGGTTAAAACCAAAGAATCAACAAAATGAGGTTTTTTTAAAGATATCATTAAGCCTAAATGTCCCCCTAAAGAATTTCCTAAAATAATAGCCGGTTCATCAACTATTTTTTGAAGGAATGCTATCACATAATTAGTCAATCCCAATACATTAGTTCGTAGAGTTGGAAGAGAATACAACGGAAGCTCTATAGAATACACTTTGTATCCATTTTTAGAAAAAAAATCAACCTGATCCGAAAAATTGCTTAAACTTCCCATTAAACCATGTAATAAAACTATTGGTTTGCCCTCGCCCCTTACTGTGTATGCAAATTTTTTTTCTTTACGAAGATTAAAAATCATTAGTCAATCTTATTGCTATGCAAATGCAAAAGTACATCATTTATTACTAATTAGAAACATTATTTACTAATAACTTTCCTTTTTTACGAGTCAGAAATTCCATATTTTTTTGAACTATTTTACCCTACAAAAGTTATCAACAAAAGTGGAGTAAAGTGGAGTAAAGTGGAAAATAATTTATATTTTTGGAAACTAATATGGTTAGTTTTATAGGAACATACGAATGCACCCTTGATTCAAAAGGAAGAATCCTGCTCCCTTCAGGTTTGAAGAAGCAATTGGACTCGCTTTTGCATGAAGGTTTTATTCTAAAAAGATCTGTTTTTCAACCATGTTTAGAGCTACATCCTATGTCCGAATGGAATCAAGTGATGAGCAAAATAAATAAATTAAACCGTTTCATTAAAAAAAATAATGACTTTATACGCCAATTTACAGCCGGTTTAAAAAATATAGAAATTGATACTAATGGACGTTTGCAAATAAGCAAAGATTTAATTCAATTTGCTAAGCTTGAAAAAAACATTGTAGTTGCAGCTTCTATTAATGTCATTGAAATATGGGACAAAGACCTTTATGAAGAGTCTGTCAATGTGAATGAAGTAGACTTTGCCAATTTGGCTGAGGAAGTAATGGGTAATATATCTGAAAATGAATTATCATAAACCTGTCTTATTACAACAGAGTGTTGAAGCATTACTCTTGAATCCCAAAGGCACTTATGTAGATTGTACTTTTGGTGGAGGCGGACATTCAGGCTTGATTTTGAAAAAATTATCTCCGGAAGGTAGATTGTATGCTTTTGACCAGGATTATGATGTCACGTCTAATATTATTAAAGATAGTCGCTTTACATTTATTCAACAAAATTTTCGCTATCTTAAAAATTCCTTACGATTCTACAAAGTAGATAGCGTTGACGGAATACTTGCTGATTTGGGAGTTTCTTCTCATCAATTTGACATGCCCCAAAGAGGCTTTTCAACCCGATTTGAAGGTCCTTTAGATATGAGGATGAACAACAAACAGTCCCTTACGGCAAAAGATATTATTAACAACTATACGGAAGATCAATTATCGGAGATTTTTTATTTATACGGAGAATTAAAACAATCTAAGAAAATTTCAAAAGAAATTGTAGAAAGAAGAAAAGAAAATATAATTGAAACAACTTCAGATCTCAAAGAATTATTCAGTAAAAGTATTCCTGCTTTTAAACAAAATAAATTTTTCGCTCAATTATTTCAGGCTCTTAGAATTGAAGTAAACGACGAGTTAAATGCACTGAAAGAACTTTTAACTCAAAGTTATGAAATATTAAAACCAGGAGGTGTTTTAGTCTTTATCTCCTATCATTCATTGGAAGATCGGTTAGTAAAAAAATTCTTAAAAACAGGATTGTTTAAAGGAGAACCGGAAAGAGATGTATTTGGAAACTGGGACAAACCTTTTGATATTCCTTTCTCAAAAGCAATAGTTCCAAACCATGAGGAAATAATCGAAAACACCAGAGCACGAAGTGCAAAAATGAGGATAGCAATTAAAAGAAACAATGGCTAAAAAGACAGCTAAAAATAGAAAATCAAGAACTGTTTTAGATATACTAAAAGGAAAGTTTTTAGTAGAAGGTGATGCATTTTCTGTATGGAAATTTATCTTATTCCTAATGGTATTATCTTTAATTTCAATTTCTTCCTCTCATATTGTTGATGAAAAAGTAGTTGAAATTTCTGACTTAAAAGAAAGATCAGAAGAGTATAAAGCAAGATACGCTTTAATACATAATAAACTAATGAAATTAAAAGTAGAATCTGAATTGGGTGAAATAGTAAGTTCTGATTCACTTTACCCATTAGATAAACAACCCTATAAAATTTTGGTGCCGAAAGTAGAAGATGAATAATAACAAGAGAAGAAAAATATTAGCACGTACCTATTGGGTTTTCGTATTTATTCTACTATTTGCGGGATCTGTATTTATACGGCTTATATATATACAAACTCATGATACTGAAAAGTATAAAAATCTTGCACAAACGACAAACTTCAGAAATGTTGAGGTTGTAGCTGCAAGAGGAAATTTATACGCTTCAGATGGAATCTTACTTGCTACAACGATTACCAAATATGATATTTATATGGATATGAAAACTATCCGCACAGAATTGTATCAGAATAATATTGGCGCATTATGCGATTCATTGCAAAAAATGTTTAAAAAGCCGAGCTTTTATTTTTATTCGAGACTAAATGAAGGAAGAAAAAAAGAAAACCAATATTTAAAATTAGTCAAAGGTCTGGATTACGAACAATTTGCACGACTTAAAAATTTTCCCATCCTAAATAAAGGGAAAAATAAAGGAGGCTTTATAGTAGAAAGAAGAACAGAAAGAGTAAAAACTATTTCAGGATTTGGGGGCAGAACTTTAGGATTTGATGATGAGAGAGGTAAATCCGGATTGGAAGGAGCTTTCTCTGGTTATTTAAAAGGTAAAAACGGTAGAGAAATTCAACAACGAATTAACCAAAAACAATGGAAGCCCATAAATATTGAACTGGAGCCACAAGATGGTAATGATGTGTACACAACGATTGATATAAGGATTCAAAATATTGCATACTCTGCTTTACAAGATCAACTTGAAAAATCAGAAGCTGACCACGGTTGCACTATAGTAATGGAGGTAAAAAGCGGGAAAATAGTTGCTCTTACCAATCTAAAAAGAACTAAAGAAGGAGAATATATCGATCTACGGAATTATGCTGTATGGGAAGCTGCAGAGCCTGGATCAACATTTAAATCCGTATCTATGCTCGCACTTCTTGACGATGGATATGTAGAACCTAATACAAAAGTTGATATAGGTCCGGGATATTGGGAATATCATAAACATATTATACGAGATGACCATGGAAGTGGTGTAATTACACTATCACAGGTTCTTTCTCAATCGAGCAACGTCGGGATATCTAAAATGGTAAGCACTTATTTTTCAAAAAATCCACAAGATTTCTTGAATAAAATCAATTCCTGGGGAATAAATCAAAAAACGGATATAGATATTCCAGGAGAAAGCGCACCTTACATTCCAAAATATGACAAAAGATGGGGGCCGGTTACGCTTGCCTGGATGTCATTCGGATATGGAATAAAGCTAACTCCTTTACAGATTCTCACTTTTTACAATGGGATAGCCAATAATGGGAAATTAATGAAGCCGCAGTTGCTATATAAAATTGAAACTAAAGGCATCGTTACAGAAAAATTTACACCTATAGTAATAAATCAAAAAATGGCTTCTCAAAAAGCAATTAACGATTTAAAGAAAATGTTAACCTATGCCGTAGAAACCGGAACTTCGAGAAGCATTTATACGCCCAATTTATCTATGGCCGGTAAAACGGGAACTGCACAGGTAGAATATTGGAATAAAGGAAAAGGAAGACTATATCAAGCATCATTCTGTGGATTTTTTCCAGCAGATCAACCCGAATATTCTTGCATTGTAGTCATCAATAAACCCAAAAAAGGTTTTTATGGGGCACAAGTTGCCGCTCCTGTATTTAAAGAAATAGCTGGAAAAGTATATCTAAAAAAACCATTAAATCTACCTAAATTAGATAAATCTAAAGAATCACAAAAAATAAATTTACTGATAACACGAAAACAAAAAATAACTATTAATCCACTAACTACTATAGTCCCAAATGTGATCGGCTATTATGGCAAAGATGCCATACCTGCTTTGGAAAATTTAGGATTGAAAGTAGTATACACAGGAAATGGAAAAGTCGTGGAACAATCCATTATTGGCTTTCCAATAAAAAAAGGTATGACCGTATATTTAAAATTAAGCGCATGAAAAAGCTCTCAGATCTATTGAATAAAGTATCCATTGAAAAACTAATAGGAAATGTTAGTTCTTTAATCAAAGGTATTGCTTTCGATTCAAGAAAAATTGAACCGGGATGTATTTTCTTTGCCATCAAAGGATATGATTTAGATGGGCATCAATTTATACCCCAAGCAATATCAAAAGGAGCTACTGCTATTATATGTGAAGAGTTGCCGGCTCAATGCTTTGATTCAGTCACTTATATTCAGGTTAAAGATACGAGCCTAGCTTTAGGAATAGTTGCCTCTAATTTTTATGATAATCCTTCAGAAAAATTGACACTTATAGGGATTACCGGAACTAATGGGAAAACTACAACTACCACTTTATTGTTTAACCTATTTACACAATTAGGTTTTCATTGTGCTTTACTATCAACTATTGAAAATAGAATTTCAAATAAAATTTTAAAATCAAATCATACAACCCCCGACCCCATTACTATTAATAATTTATTGGCACAAGCCGTTGAAAATAATTGTCAATACGCTTTTATGGAGGTCAGCTCACATGGAATTCATCAAAATAGATTAGCCGGACTTACTTTTAAGATCGGAGCTTTTACTAATATTACTCATGATCATTTAGATTATCATAAATCATTTTCCAATTATATATTGGCAAAAAAGAAGTTTTTTGATGAATTACCAAAAACTGCAATAGCTATTACTAATGTTGATGACAAGAATGGACTGATCATGCTTCAAAATACAAAGGCTAAGAAGGTAACATATTCTTTAAAATCAACTTCCGACTATAAAGGTAAAATTATTGAAAACAGGCTAGATGGAATGTTGTTGCAATTTAATAGTTACGAATTTTGGACAGTCTTAGCAGGTAAATTCAATGCATATAATGAACTATTGTCATATGCCATTTCCTCTGAATTGGGTTTTGATCACTTAACTATATTGACAGCTCTTAGCAAATTACAAAGAGTTAAAGGACGTTTTGAAACCTACGTATCTGATGATCAAAAATATATTATTGTTGATTATGCTCATACTCCCGATGCATTACAAAATATATTGGAAGCAATCAATCAATCTCGAACAAGGAATGAAAAGTTAATTACAGTATTCGGATGCGGAGGACACCGAGATAAGGAAAAAAGACCTAAAATGGGTAATATAGCTACTCAGTTATCTGATTTATCAATTATTACTTCAGATAATCCTAGAGATGAAAATCCGGATGAAATTATTACTGAAATCGAATCCGGAATTGAAGCACAAAATACCCATAAATATCTTTCCATAACAGACAGAAAACAGGCCATACGAGCAGCTATTAAAATGACTCAGCCTAAAGATATAATTCTAATTGCTGGAAAAGGACACGAAAATTACCAAGAAATAAATGGAGAACGATTTCCATTTGATGATATGAACATAACTAAACAATTACTAAAAAATACATAAAGAAAAGATGCTTTACCACTTATTTGATTATCTAAATGTACATTATTATATACCCGGAAGTGGATTATATAAATATATTACATTCCGTGCCTTAGCTGCGGTATTTACATCTTTATTCATATCATTAATTATAGGAAAAAGAATTATAAATTTTCTTAGAAAAAAGCAACTAGGTGAAACCGTTAGGGAATTAGGTCTTACCGGTCAGAAAGAAAAAGAAGGTACTCCAACTATGGGAGGAATAATTATTATTCTTGCCACATTGATTCCTGTACTATTATTCTGTAAGCTAAATAACATTTATATCATCATTCTAGTTATATCAACAATTTGGATGGGCATTATTGGCTTTTTGGACGACTTCTTAAAAATTCATAAAAAAAATAAGGATGGACTAAAAGGAAAGTTCAAAATCTTAGGACAGATTAGTCTGGGAATTTTTGTAGGAGTTGTATTATATACCAATAAGGACATTGTAATTAGAGAAAAGATTGAAGGATCTCTTAATATTGAATTAGCAAAGGACTTTTATCCTAAAGAAAAATCATTTAAAACAACCATTCCTTTTTTTAAAAATAATCAATTTGACTATGGAAAAGTTTTAACATGGATAGGAGTTGATGAAAAAGACTCACAAAATTTGGTATGGATTATTTTAATTCCTGTAGTTATCACCATTGTAACGGCTGTATCAAATGGAGCCAATTTAACAGATGGAATCGACGGATTAGCTGCTGGAAGTTCTGCTATTATAGTTACTGCACTTGCTCTTTTTGCTTATGTTTCTGGAAATATAATGATGGCGGATTACTTAAATCTAATGTATATACCAAACTCTGGAGAAGTAGTAATATTTTCAGCAGCTTTTGCTGGGGCTTTAATAGGCTTTTTATGGTATAATACGTATCCGGCACAAGTATTTATGGGAGATACGGGAAGTTTGACCATAGGCGGATTAATTGCTGTTTTGGCTATCGTATTGAGAAAAGAACTCCTCATACCGGTGCTATGCGGAATATTTTTGGTTGAAAACCTATCAGTCATGGTACAGGTGAGTTATTTTAAATATACTAAGAAAAAATACGGAGAGGGAAAAAGAATATTCTTAATGTCTCCTCTTCATCATCATTTTCAAAAATTGGGATACCATGAAAGTAAAATTGTTACTCGTTTTTGGATTATCGGTATTATGCTCGCAATTTTCTGTATTATAACCTTAAAAATAAGATAGATAAAAATGAAGAAGCTAGTTATATTAGGTGGCGGAGAAAGCGGCGTTGGAGCTGCAATTTTAGGTAAAAAGGTAGGTTATGATGTCTTTCTTTCCGATAGAAATAGTATAAAAGAAAAATATAAAAATATTCTAACCAAAAAACAAATACCTTTTGAGGAAAATCAACATACGGTAGAAATAATTCTAAATGCAGATTGGATTATAAAAAGCCCTGGAATTCCAAAAAAATCTAACATCATTCAAAAAATAAATGAAAGAAAAATTCGAATTTCTTCTGAAATTGAATTCGCTTCTCAATTTACAAAGGCTACATTAATTGCAATCACGGGGTCTAACGGAAAAACAACTACCACTTCTCTAACCTATCACATTTTTAAAAACGCAGGATATCATGTAGGTCTAGCCGGAAACATCGGAAAAAGCTTTGCATGGCAAGTGGCTGAAGAAAATTTCGATTACTATATACTTGAAATCAGCAGTTTCCAATTAGATGACATACAAAGTTTTAAACCACACATTGCTATGGTACTGAACACAAGCCCGGATCATTTGGATCGATATGATTATACATACCAAAAATATGTTGATGCAAAATTTATGATAACCTCTAACCAAGATAAATACGATTTCTTTATATATAATGAAGATGACCTGATGACAAAAAATTGGTTTGAAAATAATGATACACATGCTAACAAGCTTTCTTTTTCTTTAGATAATAAAATAGAAAACGGGGCTTATAGCGATAATGAATATATAAACTTCCACATTAACTCTGATACTTTTAAAATGAAAATTAATGAATTAGCACTAACAGGAAAACATAATATGGCCAATTCTATGGCAGCAGGGATTGCAGGAAAGCTTTCTAAAATTAAAAATGAATTTATAAAACAAAGTCTGATGGATTTTGAAGCAGTAGAGCATCGTCTAGAATTTGTTTTAAAAATTAATGGCATCAATTTCATAAATGACAGTAAAGCAACTAATGTAAATTCCGTGTATTATGCTTTAGAAAGCATGAAAACTCCAATTATTTGGATTGTAGGTGGTACAGATAAAGGAAATGATTATAAAGAATTACTTCCTTTTGTACAACGCAAAGTTAAAGCTATTGTTTGCCTGGGAATAGATAATACCAAAATTATAAGCTCTTTTCAAGACATTGTTTCAAACATTGTAGAAACTCAGTCAATGAAAGATGCAGTTAAAGCAGCTTATAGCTTAGGTTCTAAAGGAGATTCTGTTCTTCTTTCTCCAGCATGTGCTAGCTTCGATTTATTTAAAAATTACGAAGATCGTGGAAATCAATTTAAAGAAGAAGTTAGAAAACTTTAGTACATGAAAAAATTAAAACAATACTTTAAAGGAGATATAACTTTATGGGCAGCGATATTTTTAATTTCGCTTGCATCCTTCTTACCTGTATATTCTGCAAGTTCTAACTTGCAGTATGTTGTCGGAGAGGGTTCTGTATTGGGACATTTTACTAAACATGCTGGATTCATTATAGTTGGCATTGGTATTGTTTTTATTTTTCAAAAAATTGATTATAAATATTTTGGAGGTTTTTCAAAATTATTATTACCTGTAGTTATTTTTCTATTAATACTTACTTTAATGCAAGGAAAAAGTATTGACGGAGCAAATGCTTCTCGATGGTTAAAACTTCCAGGAGTGCCATTTGCTTTTCAAACTTCTGTTTTCGCTGCATTAATATTAAATATATATGTTGCCAGATATCTGGATAGAAATAAAGATAGAGAAATAACTTTTAATAACAGTTTTGTACCAATACTTTTACCTATATTCCTAGTAGTGGGATTAATATTTCCGGCAAACGGATCCACTGGAATTTTAATCTTTTTGATGGTGTTGGCTTTATTATTTATCGGGGGGTATCCAATGAAAATATTACTTTCTATAATTGGAGTTGGTATAATTGTGGTTATTCTCTTTATAACAATCATGCTAAAATTTCCTGATATGTTTCCTGGTCATAGGGTTCATACCTGGAAAAGCAGAATTGAGAACTTTGCTGGAGGAGAAGGAGAAGAAAGCTATCAAGTACAACAAGCAAAAGCGGCAATAGTTCAAGGCGGTATAATAGCTAGAGGTCCGGGAAAAAGTGCATTTAAGCAATCTTTACCTCAATCGTCCTCAGACTTTATTTTTGCCATTATAGTTGAAGAATATGGTATTATGGGTGCTATTACATGCTTTTTCCTTTACTTACTTATACTATGGAGAATAATAGTTATTGCTACAAAAGTAGAAAATATATTCGGCACCCTGTTAGTAGTAGGAATTGGATTGCCTATTATATTTCAGGCATTTTCAAATATGGCTGTTGCGGTAAACTTAATTCCTGTAACTGGCCAGCCATTACCTATACTAAGCTATGGCGGAACCTCCATGTGGGTAACCTATATGGCTTTAGGAATTATTATCAGTGTAAGTCGTGATATGATTCCTGAAGAAAATATTAAAGAAAATAATAAAAAAGAAGATGTAAATTATGAAATCGCCTAGATTCTTACTTAGTGGTGGAGGTACTGGAGGACATATTTTCCCCGCAATAGCCATTGCAGATGAAATAAAACGTCGCTTACCCAATGCAGAATTTCTTTTTATAGGATCGGAAGATAAAATGGAGATGGAAAAAGTACCTCAAGCTGGTTATAAAATCGAAGGATTATGGATTTCAGGAATTTCAAGATCTTCTATGCTTGCCAACCTAAAATTTCCTTTTAAGGTTTTTTCAAGTATCATAAAATCACGAAAAATTATTAAATCTTTTAAACCCGATGCTGCTATAGGCACAGGAGGATATGCATCCGGACCAGCTTTGTACGTAGCTGCAAATACAAATATTCCTACTTTTATACAGGAGCAAAATTCCTTTCCAGGGATAACCAATAAGAAACTTGCAAACAAAACAAAGGGAATATTTGTTGCCTATGATAGTATGGATACGTTTTTTCCAAAAGAAAAAATACACTTTACAGGAAATCCTGTTAGAAAATCACTATTCAATAATAAAGTTTCACAAGAACAAGCGAAGAAAGAATTAAAATTAGATTCTTCTAAATTGGTTATATTATCAATAGGTGGATCTTTAGGTTCTAGGACTATAAATAATTTTTGGAAAAATAACTCAAAAATAATTGCTGATTCTGATATACAAATTTTATGGCAAACCGGTAAATCGGATTACTCTGATATTATAAATAATTCTGAGTTAAAACATCCCAACATACAAATAACTGAGTTTATTAAAAATATGTCTCTAGCTTATGCTGCTGCTGATATAATTATTTCGAGAGCTGGAGCCATAGCTATATCCGAATTAACTTTAGCCGGAAAACCTACTATACTCATACCTTTTCCCTATGCTGCAGAAGATCATCAGACTAAAAATGCTCTGCAATTGGTTAATTATAAAGCAGCAAAAATGGTAAAAGATTCTGATGTTTCAAGTAAATTATTAGAAGAAATTCAAAATCTCATTAGCAATGCCAATGAAAGAGAACTGTTAGGTGAAAATATTTTAAAAATGGCTAAACCTAATGCTACTGAAGAAATTGTTTCTCATATATTAAAAGAATTAAATTTTGAATAATTAATGACAGACATTCACACATATAAAAACTATTATTTTATAGGAATTGGAGGAATTGGAATGAGTGCCTTAGCACGCTATTTTAAGTTTTCCAACTCAAATGTATATGGATATGATAAAACAAGTACTAAGCTAACTCATAGCCTAGAAAATGAAAATATACCTATTCTATATGAAGATTCAATTTCATTACTTCCAAAAGATATTTCAGCGGGAAATACATTAATTATATATACACCGGCTATACCGAAAGATTTAAAAATTAAAAATTATTTTATTGAAAAAAACTTTACTCTCTTAAAAAGATCACAAGTTTTAGGAGAAATTACTAGAAGTACTTTATGTTTAGCCATAGCAGGAACTCATGGAAAAACAACCACCTCTACCCTATTGGGGCATATATGTAAGTATGCAAATCTACCTTCGACTGCTTTTCTCGGCGGCATTTCAGCAAATTATAATTCTAATTTTATTTATAATGGAGCTGAAATTTCTATTGTTGAAGCAGACGAATTCGATAGATCTTTTCTTGCCTTATCACCCAATATGGCGACTATAACCTCAACAGACTCCGATCACCTAGATATATATGGAAATAAAGAAAATATTATAGATTCCTATAATAAGTTCGCAGCATTGATTCCAGAAGATGGATTCTTAGTAGTAAAAAAGGGGTTACCCATCCGGGCAAAACATTTAACTTATTCCGCGCAGGAAAAGGCTGATTATTATGCTGAAAATATTCAAATTGTCAACGGAAGTTTTAAATTTGATTTAATAACTCCTAAACAAACTATAAAAGATTTCAAACTGCCTATTCCGGGAAAGCATAATGTAGAAAATGCAATAGCCGCCTTAGCAATCGGTTTAAAACTAGGTATTGAACCCGATATTTTACGTAAAGCATTAGCTGAATTTAAAGGAGTTTTACGAAGATTCAACCAGCATATTTTCGAAAACGATACAATATACATTGATGATTATGCACATCATCCGACTGAGATAAACGCAGTAATTGATACTATTAGAAATATGTATCCTTCAAAAAAATTACTGACTGTTTTTCAACCTCATCTCTATTCTAGAACAAAAGATTTTGCTGAAGATTTTGCTAGTAGTCTTAGTAAAACAGACCAACTAATTTTGTTAGACATTTATCCTGCAAGAGAAATTCCTATTGAGGGAGTTACCTCGGAATGGCTTGCTGAAAAAATTGAATTAGATAATAAAGAGATAAGCTCGATAGACAATGTTTTAAATACTATTAAGACAAAAGATTTTGATGTGCTTCTTACTATAGGAGCCGGTAACATTGATACTTTACATGATCCTATAATTAATTGGCTTAATGAAATTAAAATATAGATTTATAAAAATATTTTCATTGATAATAGTATTAGGGTTTCTAATGAACTTCGCTGTACGAAGGCATAACGATAGAATTATAGATACAGTAAAAATTCATATTGAAAATTCTGATTATATACATTTTATTACTAATACTATGGTCAAAGATATAGTAAATCTATCTTCAGAAAACGGAAAAAAGGCTATTAAAATAAAAGATATAAACATTTCAAAAACGGAAAGTAATTTAGATTCAAATCCATTTATTTCTAATAGTAACGTATATATTGATTTAAATGGTTCTATTAATATAAATATTGATCAAAAAATTCCTGTAGTTCGAGTAAAAACCTCTAATGAAGAATTTTATTTGGATAAATTCGGAAGTAAATTCCCTTTATCTAGAAACTTTTCATTACCTTGTTTAATTGCAACCGGGGAAATAGGAAATAAAGAATTTAATAATTTAGTAAAATTAACTCAATTAATTGCAGATGATGATACATTAAAAAACCATATTGTAAGTATTGTAAAAGACAAAAAAAATTGTTATAATTTTCTTTTAAATATACCGGGAGTATATATTGAATATGGAGAATTAAAAAATAATCATCAAAAGCTTACTAATTTAAAAGAATTTTACAGACAATATTTAGATTATGTAGGTTTTGGAGTGTATAAAAAAATAAGTTTAAAATATGACAATCAAATAGTTGCAACAAAAAGATAAATATGAACAATAACAATATTGCAGTAGGTTTGGACATAGGAACAACAAAGATTGTTGCTATAGTAGGTCAAAGGAATGAGCATGGAAAATTGGTCATTCTGGGAATGGGCAGAGCTAAAAGTTTAGGAGTTCATCGAGGTGTGGTAAATAACATTACTCAGACTATTGATTCAATTAAAAAGGCAATTTCTGAGGCTGAAAAGGCTGCTAACTACAAAATTACCGATGTGACTGTAGGAATCGCAGGTCAACATATTAGAAGTCTTCAGCATAGTGATTATATTTCGAGACCCAATTTCGAAGATGTTATTGATGATAGAGATATTGAGAATTTAAAAGATCAAGTACATAAGCTTGTTATGCTTCCAGGAGAGGAAATAATACATGTTCTCCCTCAGGATTACAAAGTAGATTCTCAATCTGAAATTATTGAACCACGCGGCTTTCATGGAAGTCGTCTGGAAGCCAACTTTCATGTAGTAGTTGGACAAATTTCCTTAATAAGAAATATTGCTAGATGCGTTAAAGAAGCAGGATTGAACTTAGTAGGAATAACGCTCGAGCCTCTTGCTTCATCCGATGCTGTATTGAGTCAAGAAGAGAAAGAAGCAGGAGTAGCTTTGATAGACATAGGAGGTGGTACTACAGATATTGCTGTTTTTAAAGATAATATTATACGTCATACGGCAGTGATACCTTTTGGAGGCAATGTTATTACAGATGATATTAAATCAGGTTGCTCCATCATTGAAAGACAAGCTGAAATTTTAAAAGTTAAACACGGGTCTGCTTGGCCTTCTGAAAATAAAGAAATTGAGGTCATAAGCATTCCAGGATTACATGGGAGAGAACCTAAAGAAATTACGGTAAAAAAATTATCCCAAATCATTCACGCTAGAGTAGAAGAAATTATTTCTTTAGCCTATATTGAATTAAAAAATTATGGCTGTGAAGAGCAAAAGAAAAAATTAATTGCAGGAATTGTAATGACCGGAGGTGGCTCTAAATTAAAACATTTAAGACAATTAACAGAATATACTACCGGAATGGATGTTCGGATAGGTTTTTGCAATGAACATCTTGCAAGTGGACAACCGGAAGAACTCGCAAGTCCAGAATATGCTACAGCTATCGGACTATTGATGACGGGACTTAATAATCTTGATCTAAAGAAAAATAAGTTTAAACAAGAGCAGAAAGATATTCAACCTAAGGAAAACACTTCTGAATCTCTTGAGGAAAAGAAAATTTCAAATAGTACAATAAATAATAATATTGAAAAAAAATTGAAAGAAGAAAAGAAAAAGAAGAAATCCATATTCGCAGCTTTTCAAGAAAAATTTATTAAATATATTAATGACACAGAGTAAATTATTTAAATAAGATGGATAATACAGAAAACAATAAGCTATTTTTTGAGCTGCCCAAAAATAAAACTTCTGCGATCAAGGTTATTGGTGTTGGAGGTGGAGGTAATAATGCTGTTGGTTATATGTATGATCAAGGCATAACTGGTGTTGATTTTATAATTTGCAACACGGATGCACAGGCATTAATAAACAATCCTATTCCTAACAAAATTCAATTAGGAAATACAATTACAGAAGGATTGGGTGCAGGAGCAAATCCGGAAATCGGAGAACAAGCTGCTCTTGAAAGTATCGATGATATTAAAAATGCTTTAGGAGAAGAAACCAAAATGGTTTTTATTACTGCAGGAATGGGAGGTGGAACAGGTACTGGTGCAGCACCCATTATTTCCGGCATTGCAAAAGAAATGGGCATATTAACTGTAGGTATAGTAACTATTCCATTTTCATTTGAAGGTAAAATCAGACTGGAGCAAGCGGAAAAGGGACTTGAAAAAATTAGAAAAAACGTAGATTCTTTAATCGTTGTAAAAAATGATAAACTTCGAGAGCTTTATGGTAATTTAGGTTATAAATCTGGTTTTTCTAAATCAAATGAGGTCCTCAGCACTGCAGCAAAAGGGATTGCAGAGGTAATTACAAAAAATTACTCGATAAATATAGATTTACGTGATGCTAAAACCGTATTGGCAGACAGCGGTACAGCAATAATGGGATCTTCTATAGCCTCAGGGCCTAATAAAGCTCAAGATGCTATTATGACCGCATTGGATTCTCCTTTGCTTAATGATAATAAAATTACGGGTGCTAAAAATGTATTGTTACTTATTGTTTCGGGAGAAGAAGAAATCACCGTAGATGAAATAGGTATTATAAACGATCATATTCAATCTGAAGCAGGCAATAATACAAATATCATTATGGGTATCGGTGAAGATGAAAGTTTAGGAGAAAATATAAGCGTTACGGTTATTGCTACCGGATTTCCTGTAGACGACGAAAGAAATAGCGGAAAGGAAAGAGAAAAGATCGTACATACTTTAACCGATGATTTTCCATCATCCGGTACTCTGCATGTTGGAATTAGAAATTCAACCATTTCTCAAAGTCAAAGTCAAAAAGATAATGGAAACGATGAGCCTAGAGTTATCTCTCCTTCAAATAAAGAAAATTATAATCAGGAAAAAACGGAAGAAAAAGTAGCCCAGAAGATAATAACACTTGAAGATGAGGATGAAGTAACTACTTTTGGTATATCAAACAGACAAGATCCTACAGCTCCTTCTTTTTATATCGATGAAGAAATAAATATTATTAAAAAAGATATTACTAATCTTTCCAAAAATAACGAAACAACTCTATTTTCTAGCTCAGAAAATAGTTATCAAGAAGTTCGTGAAGATAAGTTACAGGAGCCTCCTGTCAATCAATCAACCATATTCACTTTAGATGAGGCTGATGATTTTACCCAAAAAGTAACTTTACAAACTGACTTTGGAGAGATTGATATCAATCAAAATAAGATTCAGCTTCCTGAGGAAAAGATTTCGAACTTAACCGAAGATAAAACCGTTATTGAAGATAAAAATTATTCTTCAGAATCTCTAAATGAACTTATGGAGAAAAAAATTCAGGAAAGAAGAGAAAGACTAAAAAAATTGAATAGTAAATTTCAAGGATTATCTAAACAAAATGTTGATGAAGTTGAAAGAGTTCCTGCATATAAAAGACAAGGTATTAATTTAGATGATACTAATGATTATAATCAAAACTCGGATATGTTCTTCAATAAAAAATCTAATGAAGTTCAAATTCGTCCTAATAATTTTTTCCATGACAATGTAGATTAGTCCATAACTTATAAAAAGATGATATGAGCTTAGAAACCCAAATAATGGATGCGATGAAGGTCGCTATGAAAGATAAAGATAAAATAGCTTTAGAATCTTTACGAGCTATTAAATCTCAATTATTATTACTTAAAACTGACGGCAAGACTGAAAATATTTCTTCTGATCAAGAAATAGCTTTATTACAAAGATTAGTTAAGCAGAGAAAGGAAGCTTATGAGCAATTTATTGCAAATAACAGGAATGAATTGGCTGAAAATGAATTGGCCCAGGCAAAAGTTATTGAGAAATTTCTTCCTGCACAACTTACCCCTGAAGAATTAGAGAATGAACTCAAAGAAATTATTAAAGAAACAGGTGCCCAGGATATTAAAGATTTAGGAAAAGTCATGGGTATTGCTTCTAAAAAATTGCAAGGAAAATCTGAAGGGAAAATAATTTCAGAAACTGTTAGGAAGTTGTTGTCCTAATTTATCTTTTGTATTAAAGCCGACTATAACAGTCGGCTTTTTTTATAACAAAAAAGACATTCGAAAATGAATGTCTTTTTTATTTATATTACTAATCGTATTATCTATCTGATTCGTTATAATTCCTCAACATAATCCAACCTGTAAACTCGCGCCCATCAGCAATAGTTATTATATACCAATAAGAAGATGTTGGCAAATTTCTGCCTAAATGCTTACCATCCCATAGGAAACACGTATTGGAACTTTGTTCGAACACTTGCTTACCATATCTGTCAAAAATTTTAACATGGGAAACTCCTCCATTAAATAAATCCAATCCACACACTCTCCAAACATCGTTATAGTTATCGCCATTAGGTGTAATTACATTATTAATCCCGAATATAATCCCTTTCGATGTTAATGCATCACAGTTGTTTGCCACAGATCGCACATAAAAGGTATAAATGCCTTGTTTCAGATTAGTAAATGTATTATTTCTTTGCCATTTTACTTTATCTATCGAATATTCTAAAGGAGCAGGTCCTTTAGCTATAACAGTAATATAATCTTTTCCTTGTTGCAATTCTACAATCACAGGTTCTTCCAATAGTTTAACTTTAATCTGATGTGTAGTGGTACAAGAGATATTATAGTTTAGAAGCTTGGTAAGTTCTACTGTATAAACACCTATATCTCTAACATTTTCAAGATAACGACCATTTCCGACTAATTTTCCATTAAAGAACCAACGGATCTCCGTATAGCCATCATCTCCGGCATCTAAGGTAGTGGAGTATCTTGGACAGACATATACCACTTCATTAGGAGGGGTAGGAGAAATATAAGGTATTAGCTCTACTTTTGCTACAGAAGGACAAAAATCCTCAGAAATATCATCAACCCTTACATAGATATATCCTTTATTACTTTTATAATTAGATAATTCCGGCTCTAGTATTTCCTTAGAAGGAATACCCATTGCCAGGTCTTTTAAGGCATTATTTGCATCCTTTTCCGTTCTATAATAACGTACTCTTGTATCTGGTTTTACTTTAAACAAGCTTTCTACTAAAGGTAATTGAAAATATGCATACCCGTCTTTATCCTCATCACAAGCATATAAAGTTGTATCTTTAATTTCTGCCGGATTATTAGTTTCAAATTCAATTTTAGTAATACCTATACATTCGGTATGTATGTTTTTAATTCTAATGTAAATATTATCGGACAAAGTAAAATAAGTATTTTTATCTATACTTTCTGTTCCTTTCAATGCTTTTGAAAGTCCCTCATGATAAGTTATTTTATAATTGGAATTATTTAAATAATCATGACCTTCTTTATCTTTTATTTTAGGATCTAAATCTTTTAACAATAAGTCGTCATATATTCCATTATTATCTCCATCACATACAAATTGCGGAGATAGTACAGGCCTTGGAGTTTCTTTCTGGGTTATCGTAATGATTCCAGCATTACCACATCCGT
>NZ_CAMLFD010000019.1:0-47455 GCF_946479295.1 uncultured Apibacter sp. | reverse complement strand
AGCTCTGTAAAATCATAGTTGAAAGCAGAACTATTGATGTAAACCGGGCTTGGTTTGTTTTTAATTTCATAGTTAAGTACTTTTATTTAGTAATTAGTTTATAGAAATCTTCTTAGTAAATTCTCCTTCATCGGTAAATATTTTGACAATATATACCCCCTTTAGAAGACCTGTAATATCAAAAGTGTGTTCTTTATCGCTTTTGTTAATATGTTTATTATAAACCATATTTCCTGAAAAATCAAACACAGAAACCATGATTGTAGATGGCCGGTTTAATTTAACATTTCCTGTAATCACCGATTTATCTTTGAAGTCCTTATAGTAAAATTGAACGTTATTATTAGATTTCGCTAAAATTGCTTCTTCATCTACATCTATTTCTTGTTTTTTAACGCAATCATCTTTAAGAATAATGGTTTGTTCGAGAGTAGTTTCAGAAAAATTTTCCTTTTCCGGATAAGGATAGGTTCCCTGATAATTCCAAACTGTAGGGTTGGATCCTGTGATAATACTAGTATCAGTATTTTTTATATTATAAATACCTCCTACATTATTGTTTAGTTTTACAATAAAATAATGATATAGTGTCGTATATTGAGTATAAAAAGTAACTCCATTTATTTTATAATAAACCTTATATGGAGATTGTCTTTCATTGAAATCTTTATAAATCTGCACTAAATCTCCTTCTTTAACATATATATTTTCTAAAGGAGTTTTATTTTTCACATAATCATTAATTATATAAACTCGTCCATTGTTTATTTCAAATCCTAAATGTAAGGCATTATCTAATGTTGGATTAATAGACAATCCCATCTGAAAATTCTGATCATTACCTTTTATTGTGGTTTGGAAAAAACCTCCTCTATCCCAATCTATAGATTGTTTACTGTATGCTTTAGCTTCAACGTTAGTAGAATCTGAAAGAATATTAAATCCTCCCAATTCTTTTAATTTTAAGGTATATTGGCCGGAGGAAAGTTCAGTTAAATTTAAATCTTTACCAAAAAATACTCCTGATCTTTTTATTTCCTGATCTTTTTGATCTATCAGCTGGTATTCAAAACCATCATCCCCTCTTAATATGTTAATCTGAATGGCTCCGTCATCTTTTGAGTTTGGGGAAACATCACAGGTTGGATTGGTTTTCTTTATTTTAGCTATAATATTGGAGGGTCTGTATCCAAAAGTAAATACACTTTCTTTAGGAAAAAATACATTGTTGAATACAATTTTTTTTCTATATGGATCATATTCGTCAGATAAATAGAACACTGTATCCTCCAATTTAAAATCTCCTTTTCCGGAACGATCTACTAATAAATAAGTTTTATTGTCATTATAAGGTGCAAACTCTTCTGCTCGGTGTTCTATATAACCTAATTCTATTCTGTTACCGCTATTAATAAAACCTCCAGTTCTAAAATCTTTTATAACTGATTCGAAATATCCTCGGTACATGACAAGACTTACATAAAAATCTTTATCTATATCCTCTTCATCCAACGGTATATTAGGTGAATCTAACCCCGAAACTGGGGGAGCATATCCGTTAAATCGTATGATAAAATCATCTTTTGTCTTATCAATTTGTAAACGATCTCCTGCTTTCACTTTAAGGTTAATAGCATGAGTTATCATACCTTTAACAACAGTGTATATATTTCCTTGATGGTCTATGAAAACACCATAATCAGCACTAGGATTATCTTGATCTGTAACATTTTTCGTACCGAACTTAAGCATTATTCCTCCATAATTTACTAAGGTTAAAGAAGCATGCCCTTCGTATCCTGATAGAGGTTTTTCACTATACATAATCGCAGTTTCGGAATCTTTACTACGATCATTAATCATTTTTACCTGCGAAAATTTATATTTTTCTTTAACGGTTTCTAAATTATTTTGTATATACCAAGTTACGTCATTTTCATTTTCATTTAAATATGAATTTGTTAGCATTAGCCAACGACGATTCATAATATTCATTCCCGCAATGCTTTCAATCTGATCTGTTTTCAGATTCTGATTGTCATCTCCCCAAATAAAAAACTCATTATCTAACATTGAATTAGCAGGAAATTTTTCAATAACCAACAATTTATTTCTATTGGAAAGATTATAATTGTTGGAAGCATCATAAGAATCACCCGCTAATGAATAGGCAAAATATGGACTTTCTTCATAAGAAGTAGAACTTTTTCTTTGATATAATCCGCTTTTATCATCTCTATAGATTCCTGTTACTCTATGATGATATTTTTTATTCATATCTTTATCCCAAAGTAGAGTATTACTACTTCCGATAAATGAGCTTTCCAGCATGAAACCATATTTCAATGCCAAATAGGTCTCTGACTTTATTTTCTCAAAAGGAGTCAACAAACGATCATACATAATTAATTCTGGCATATATGCTCTATATATGGTATTCGGATTAAACAAATCCGTATCATAGGTTGAATTGTTATGTTCGTTAGATGTGTAAAATTTTTCACCTAATGATAAATTTGAACTTTTCTTTTCACCCCATATATTAGTAACTGGCTTATTCGTACGGAAATAAGTAAATAATTGTACAGTTTTTTCTTGGTATTCTAATAAATCTACATCGGACTTACCATCGGGATGATACATCAAATCTCTTCCCTCTTTTGAACCATAATCTAGAACTCCTTTATGACTTTCATTACTATGGATAATTTTATCTTTATTTAAGACAAATCCTTTTCCCTGCACCCCGTTTAAGGTAAAAATATAATCGGGATTTTCAAATTTATTCCCAATCATACTGCCCTCTAGATACGTTCCTAAAATAGTAGCCGTAGATAAATTTGCACTTTTTATCTGTATTTCCTTACTTGAACTTGGGTTAGTCAAGAGTAAGGACGGATTAAAATTAATTGATCTCCCAAATACATTCCATTCTACTCTATATTCAGTTTGGTTATCGTTATAAGTAAGACGTAACGAGTCTCCCGAGAAATCTTTCCATAAATATCTTGCGTTAAGATTTTTTGATTCAGGGACGGTTTTCATCCATAGGACAGCGCCTGGCACTCCACCAGGACCTACAATTTTATTATTTTGTGCTGAGGTAAATAAAGAATTTGCTCCAATAAATAATATCAAGTATAATTTCCTCATAGTTAAGTTAATTTTTATCGACCAAATATAATAATTTATTTTATTTTTAAAAAATATAGTAAATTAAATTTATAAATAAATTATTATTTATTTAACCCTATAATTATATCAATATTATTATTAAAATAAATTTGTAATTATTTATTAATATAAGTAAAAACATACTAACAATTGTACATTTTTTCGTCTTTTGTTCTAATTAGGTTATTAAACTATTTAACGATTTATCTCTAAGAGTAACCTATTTGTATACTTTTTTTAATAAAGATTTTGTGTATTTTTGATTAAAAAATAATCTATGTCGCCTCAAGAAATTCTCGCAAAAATGTTATATGCACAAGATCTCACATGTATTGAATATAAAGATTGGCTTCTCGTTGATGAACAGCTTCCTGCTATGCGCGCAGATACTTTTGACTATAAGGAATATGAGAACGGAGTAAGCATACGCTTAGACATAACTTTGCTTTTGCAAAATAAAAAAGCTATTTCTGAGAGTTTTTTAGGTATAGGTAAGGATAAATATTCTGCTATTCAAAACGCTTTTCAAAATTTTGTCGCAAATTCTTTCCATGTTTTTTTGGCTGCTTTCTGGCAAATAAATAATGATGAACAGATTGGTATTGAAGAGTGGAATATAAATGGAGATTTATGGAACGTATATATTGGTAATTTTGGATGTAAAGGAGATTTCAACATCCCGGAAAATTTATTTAAAACTATCGAAGAACAAATACAAGAAGAAAATTTAGAAGAAGATATTTACTGGCTGCGTATTTATTATGCAAATATAAATGATAAAGAGATTATGATTGAGACTTTAAAAAATAATGAAGTTTGGCCCGAAATGGAAAAAAAATTAAGATCTGTATCATGGGTACCTTCAGATAAATTTTATAGCCTTAGAAATTTTATTATTCTTAAACGTAAGTAAATATCTTAACCTCATTTTTTATTCTTAATTTTTTCTTACCTAAATAAAATAAACTTTACCTTTTTAAAAGAATGTTAATATTATAAGTAAGCAGAAAATACCAACCATAAGTTTTATTTTAATTCTATAATAATTATATCATATCAGACATTTTTAAAATGAACTATAATGACATTTTAAAAACTGAATAAATCATTACCTTTGCAAAAATCTAATTCAACTATTACCCATGCAATATAATTTTCAGGAAATCGAAAAAAAATGGCAAAAAAAATGGAAGGAGCAACAAACTTTTGCAGCTTCTAACGGTACAGATAAACCTAAATTTTATGTATTAGATATGTTTCCATATCCATCAGGAGCAGGTTTACATGTGGGCCATCCCTTAGGTTATATTGCTTCAGATATTTATGCAAGATTTAAACGTCATCAAGGCTTTAATGTGCTGCACCCTATCGGATATGATAGTTTCGGACTCCCGGCCGAGCAGTATGCTATACAAACAGGTCAACATCCGGCTATAACTACCGAAGTAAATATCAATGGTGGAGTTGACAATAAAAATAATAAAATCACCGGCTATAATAATCAATTAAGAAAGTTGGGATTTTCTTTTGACTGGAACCGAGAAGTTCGTACTTCTGATCCCAATTATTATAAATGGACACAATGGATATTTATCCAACTATTCAATTCATATTACTGCAAAGAGAGAAAACAAGCCCGACCTATTAAAGAATTAGTAGATATTTTCACAAAAGAGGGAAATATTCATATACAAGCTTGCACTTCTCAGGAAGAACTATTTACTTCTGAAAACTGGAATAGTTTTTCAGAAGAAACCAAACAGAAAATTATATTAAATTATCGATTAGCATATCGTGCCGAAACAACAGTCAACTGGTGCCCTGCATTAGGAACAGTTTTAGCAAATGATGAAGTGGTTAACGGACTTTCAGAGCGAGGAGGATATCCTGTGTACCAGAAAAAAATGATGCAATGGTCTATGCGAATTACCGCCTATGCCGAAAGGCTTCTTACTGGATTAGAAATCATAGATTGGAGCGAATCTATTAAGGAAAGCCAACGTAATTGGATCGGTAAATCTTTAGGAGCAGAGGTTATCTTTTCAGTTGTCGACTCTGAAGTAAAAGTAAAAATTTTTACCACTCGTCCGGATACTATTTATGGAGCAACGTATATGGTTATGGCTCCCGAACATCCTTTGGTTGATCAAATTACCACTGGTAACTACTACGAAAAAGTAAACCAATATAAAGATGAGAGCATCAAACGTTCTGAAAGAGAAAGAATTGCTGATGCTAAAACTGTATCAGGTCAATTTACAGGAGCTTATGCAGTTAATCCTTTTACCAAAAAAAATATTCCTATATATATAGCAGATTATGTATTAGTAGGATATGGAACGGGCGCTATCATGGCGGTTCCGGCCCATGATGAAAGAGACCATAGGTTTGCGAAGCATTTTGACCTTCCTATTATTGAAGTGATTAAAGGAGGGGCAAATGTTCAGGAAGAAGCGTTTTCTTCCAAAGAGGGTGCTTGCGTAAATTCAGGAATACTTGACGGTCTTTCTGTACAAGAAGCGCAAGCTAAGATTATTACAGAAATAGAACGAATGAAAATCGGGCACGGAACCACTAATTATAGATTACGTGATGCTGTTTTTTCACGTCAACGATATTGGGGTGAGCCGATTCCAGTTTACTATAAAGATGATATCCCTTACTCCTTACCGGAATCTGCATTACCTTTAATTCTTCCGGAAGTTGAAAAATATTTACCTACTGAAGACGGCGATCCGCCTTTAGGTCGTGCCACCCAGTGGGCTTGGGATGTTGAAAAAGAACAAGTTGTAAGTAATGACCTTATTAATAACACTACTATATTTCCTTTAGATTTAAATACGATGCCCGGATGGGCGGGAAGTTCCTGGTATTATTTGAGATATACAGATCCTACTAATAATACTTGCTTCGCCGACAAAACTCTCATGAATTATTGGGAAAATGTAGATTTATATATTGGAGGTAGTGAGCATGCAACAGGACATTTATTATATTCTCGTTTTTGGAATAAATTCTTAAAAGATTATGGATTTGTAACTCAGGAAGAACCTTTTCAAAAACTAATTAATCAAGGAATGATTTTAGGCCAAAGTGCTTATATTTACCGAATTAACGGAACCAATAATTTCATTTCTTACCATTTATTAAAGGAAGAACATGACGTAACTCCTCTACGTATTGATGTCAATCTTCTTAAAGGAACTACGGATGAGGTTGATTTAGATCGATTAAGAGATTGGAGAGACGAATTTAAAGATGCTGAATTTATTCTTGAGGAAGGTAAATTTATTTGTGCCAGGGAAGTTGAAAAAATGTCTAAATCATATTATAATGTCATAAATCCGGACGATGTTTGCGATGAATACGGCGCAGATAGTTTGCGTATGTATGAAATGTTTTTAGGACCAATTGAGCAAGCTAAACCTTGGAATACACAAGGATTGAGTGGAGTTCACGGATTTTTAAAGAAATTTTGGAAACTTTATCACTCCGGAGAAAATGAAACTTTTTTTGTATCGGAAGAAAATCCTAATAAAGAAGAGCAACGTATTTTGCATCAATTGATTAAAAAAGTTAAAGATGATTTGGATAATTTTTCATTCAATACCTCTATTAGCTCTTTTATGATTGCAACCAATGATTTATTCAAAATAAAATGTCATAAAAGAGAAATTTTAGAATCTTTATGTATTTTAATTTCTCCTTATGCACCTCATATTTCCGAAGAATTATGGGAAAAATTGGGTCATTCTAATAGTATTGAATTTCAGCCCTTCCCTGAATTTAAAGCAGAATATCTTGTTTCAGATACCTTTGAATACCCGGTTAGCTTTAATGGAAAAGTACGTTTTAAAATTGAAATGCCAATTTCTGCCACTGCTCAAGAAATAGAGGAAGCTGTATTGGCTCACGAGAAAGCTCCGAATTATTTAGAAGGTAAAACTCCTAAGAAAGTTATTGTAGTGCCTAAACGAATTATTAACATTGTTATATAAATGTGTTTGAAAACCCAATCCAACTTATGGATTGGGTTTTAATTTTTATCGAATAATTTTTATTCTTACCAATGCAAATTGGTAGTAGGTTATTCTATCCACTGATAATAGGGTTCTTGTTGTCTTTTTAGCTTGATCGAAAACTAAAAAAACAGCTGTAGTTCGTATGTCATCAAAAGAAACAATTTTATCCGTCGAAAAAACACTTGAAGCCCTTATTTGAAAATGTTTCAGACCTTATTTTATAAGCTGATTTATATTATACCTTAACATCGGTCTATTAATGCTTCCAGGCACAATGGCATTTACTTTTACTCCTTTTTTACTATCTAAAAAGGTAATGATTTGGTAAATGAATCTATAGCCCCCTTTGTCATTGAGTAGACAGTTGAATTTCTATCGGATAACATTCTGTGAGAAAAATACGAAGAAATATTAATTCCGTTTCCTTTACTTTTTTTCAAAGATTCATAAAAATTTTGAGTCAATACATAAGGGTTTTGATATTAAGATTGATATGCATAATTAAAAAAATTCACTTGTATTTTCAAACGAAATAAAACGACCGATTCCTGCATTATTAATTAATACATCCACATGATTGATATCCTCTAAAATAGATTTACTTAGTTAAGGTAATTGCCAAATGATGGATAAATCTACAGAAAAAATAGTAATGGGTATTTGAGAAGAGGTGAATTCTTATTTAACTTTTTGTAGTTTTTTTAAACTTTAGTTATTAAAATAATATGAGCTTTCTGATGGGCAAATGCGTGAGCAATTCCTAATCCTATTCTATCAGTTACCCCGTTTATAATTTCATTTTTATCTGTAAACATAAAAGATTTTTAAATTAAACTTATTTGTCAAATAATTTACAATATGGACAATCCTGATATTTTTACAATAATTATTTATAGAGATTTTAAAAGTATCCCGAATTACAGTCATTCCCAGTAGACAAATTAGATATTGGAAGAAAAAAGGTATTACAAAAAGGTTGACAGGGCAAAAAAGAAAGAATCGAAGATATTATTTCGAAAATATAAAGAAGATAATACTTATAAAAGAATTATTAGATGAAGAATATACGCTGGATGCTACCACGAATAAGCTAGACTGTATAGAATGCAAAAGATTGAAGAGTACTACCAAGAATTTCAATAATAGCGAAAAATCAATAGTAAAACAATATCATATTTCTATAGCAACTTCTTTACTTCTTTCGTATAATAAACACTTTTTCAAAATTACCTGTATAGTTAACAATAATTTTAGCTTAATTTTTAATAAAAAAATTAATCATTAGAACCTATCAAATCCCGAAATATTATAGTAAATATTAACCGCTTCCAGAGCGAATTTGAATAATACATAAGAAAAAAATATTTAAACTATTATATTATGACAATTAAATCATTCGTCAATTTAATTTTCGAACTTTATAATATAGTGTTTTTTTATTGGACTTTTAAAAATAAAATTTATCTTTGTAAAATAATTTACGATCATTAATAAAATTACTTATCAAGAAAGGTGGAGGGAATTGGCCCTATGATACCTTAGCAACCCTCTTCTATGAGTAGGTGCTGCATCCAACCGTAAAGGAAAGATAAGTCGAAACAGCTTACATACACCAAGAAAATAATTCAAGCTTCTTTCGGCCTATATAAAGAAGCTTTATAAAGTTTTTTTATAAATTTAATGGGAATCTTGTATAAGTTGTTTTATGATGATTAATGAATTTTAATGTATTTATTAATTAGAAAAAACAACCAAAATCATGAAACTTGAAACAAAATTAGTGCATATCTCTGAACCTGATGAACTTACTGGCGCTATTTCTACTCCTATTTATCAAACTTCTTCGTATGTACAAGAAGCTCCCGATGTTAATAAAGGATTTGCCTATACAAGAACAGCCAACCCTACACGTAAAGTAGTGGAACAGGCCATAGCTGATTTAGAGGGAGGAATTGCCGGATTTGCTTTTTCATCAGGATTAGCAGCTACAGATTGTGTTTTAAAATTATTAAAACAAGGTGATGAAGTCATCGCTGTAAATGATGTTTATGGAGGTACCTATCGTATTTTAACAACGGTTTACAATAAATTTGGTATAATCTCAAAATTTATTGATACAACTAACCTTGAAAACGTTAGAAATGCCATCAATAAAAAAACACGTTTCATCTGGCTGGAAACTCCTACAAATCCTACCTTAAAAATATCGGATATTGAAGAAATTGCTAAAATAGCCAAACAAGCGGGGGCCTTATTAATTGTAGATAATACCTTTTTATCGCCTGCTTTGCAACAACCCATTTCTCTTGGTGCTGATATTGTAGTACATAGCGGTACAAAATATCTTTCCGGACATGGAGACGTATTATCGGGATTTGTCGTTGTAAACGATCAAAATATCGCCGATGAATTAAAGTATTTGCAAAACACTTCCGGTGGCGTGCTATCCCCTTTCGATAGCTGGTTAACTCTACGAGGCATTCAAACACTTTATCTCCGTTTAGAAAAGCATTCGGAAAATGCGAAAAAAATAGCCGAATATTTACTTACTCATCCTAAGGTAGATAAAGTTTACTATCCGGGATTAAAGTATCACCATAATCATGATATAGCCGCAAAACAACAAAAAAACTTCGGAGGAATGGTTTCCTTTAGCTTAAAAGAGGATACCTTAGAAGCTGCTAAAAGATTTTTAACTCGTACAAAAATATTCCTTTTAGCTGAAAATTTAGGTGATGTCAGAAGTTTGGGAAGTCATCCGGCTACAATGACCCACAAATCAACCCCTATAGAAGTACGCAAGGAAACAGGAATTCAAGATTCTCTCATTCGTTTATCGGTAGGTATTGAAAATATAGATGATTTACTTAATGATATTAAACAAGCATTAGATTAACGAAACTCCCTAATTGAACACTATGGCAAGAAATAAACTTAAATTGGGAATCTTTGGTTTCGGTTGTGTAGGAACCGGATTATACAAAGTTTTGGAAGAAGCGGAAAGTGTTGATGCTAATATAAAAAAGATTTGTATAAAGCACCCTGATAAACCCAGATCTATCGATAAAAAATATTTCACAACAGATAAAAACGAATTGTTATCGGACCCAGAAATCGGAGTGATCGTTGAATTAATTGATGATGCGGAGGCGGCCTTTGATATTGTTTGCGAAGCGATGAAAAATGGTAAAGCTGTGGTATCCGCCAATAAAAAAATGATTGCTGAGCGTTTACCTGAGCTTTTAAAGCTCGAAAAAAAATATCACACTCCCCTCCTCTATGAAGCCTCTGTATGTGCCAGTATACCTATCATTAGAAATTTAGAAGAATATTACGATAACGACTTACTCACTTCAGTATCAGGAATTTTTAATGGATCCACTAATTTTATACTTACCAAAATGATCCATGAAAATATGTCTTACTCTGAAGTTTTAAAAGAAGCTCAAGAGAAAGGATTTGCTGAATCTGATCCTACCTTAGACGTTGAAGGTATTGATCCCAAATATAAATTATGTATCATCCTTTTTCATGCTTTCGGACTCATCGTCAAGCCTGAGACAGTATTTAATTTTGGAATTTCAAGAATTAGCAATTTCGATCTGGAATTTGCGAGACAAAGGAATTTCAGCATAAAACTGATTGCCAAATGCAATAAAAATAATAATGAAATTACCGGTTTTTGCGCTCCCACTTTCATTGAAAAAGAAAATACATTAGCACATGTAAATTATGAATATAATGGCGTTGTTTTGGAAAGTGCCTTCTCCGAAAAACAACTTATGATCGGTAAAGGTGCAGGAGATAAGCCTACCGGCTCCGCTGTACTTTCAGATATATCTGCCTTAACGTACGACTATAGATACGAAAATAAGAAATATATACATCTGAACAAGCAATTAAAATTAGTAGATACGAAGATATATAAGGTATATGTAAGATATCATGATAAATTTTCAGGCTTTACTGACTTTGATACAATTGAAGAACAATACAGCAGCCCATTAGGAAACTATTTTATAGGATTTATATGCTTACATAAATTAGCTAATTCTTCTTGGATTAAAGATCCGAAAATAAACGTAATTTTTTTCAGCTAAAATCAATCTTATAGTAGAGAGCACAATTTTTTAGATTAAAATTCTAATAAATCTTAATTGCTCTCTCATATAAGTCCTTATATATGGGAATCACTAGAGAATTATCAAAAAGTAATGCCTGTTGTTCGGCTTGTTCCTTGAAAAGTGAAAGTAAATTTTCATCTTTTAATAGCTTTATAGCATTCGAAGCCATCGATTGAACATCGCCAACCGAAGATACAAATCCGGAATAACCATCCTTATTCACTTCAATTATTCCACCAGCATTACTGGAAATAACAGGAATACCACATGCCATAGCCTCTAAAGCTGCTAATCCAAAACTTTCTTGTTCAGATGGCAAAAGAAAAAGATCAGCTATACTTAATATGGAGTGAACATCTAATATTTTTCCCAATGTTTTTACTTTATCCTCTAATTGGTAGACTTTGGTTAAATGTTCTATAGTTTCCGTTTCAGGGCCTTCTCCTACAATCAAAAGTTTTGATTTAACTTCTTTTTGTATCAGGTTGAAAATAGACATAACATCATTAATCCGTTTTACTTTTCTTAAATTTGAAACGTGAATAATCAACTTTTCATCATTTTCTACAAAATTTTTTCTTGCGCAATGGCTGGACACTTTTACCGAATTATCGATGAAATTGGGAATGACTTCAATGTCTTTTTTAATATCAAATACTTTATATGTATCTTCTTTCAAACTTTGGGAAACGGAAGTTATATAATCGGATTTATTAATTGAAAATTCAACTCCTGACTTATAAATGGGATGACTACCCACTAATGTTATATCCGTACCATGTAAAGTTGTTATTACCGGTAATTTTATACCTTTCTCATGAAGAATTTGTTTAGCAAAATAAGCAGCATAAGCATGAGGTATAGCGTAATGCACATGCAATAAATCTAAACCATAGGTTTCTGCAACGTTTACTATAATAGTAGATAATGCTAACGAAAAAGGTTGATATTCAAATAATGGATATTGTTTAACGCATACTTGATGAAAATAGATATTAGGCAAGGTAACATCAAGCTTAGCAGGCATACTATAACTTATAAAATGAGCTTCATTACCTAAGGCTGCCATTTCCATACCAAGTTGAGTGGCAACAATACCGCTTCCTCCAAAAGTTGGATAACAAACAATTCCTATTTTCATCGTATTATATTATTGTAAAAAATTTAAAAGATCATAATAATTTTCAGAATTTATGCCATGACCTTCATTATATTCATGATATTCGTAATCTAAATCTAATTCTTCGCAAATGGATTTAAATTGTCGAGACCATACTATTGGAATAATAGGGTCTTCTTTTCCGTGTGAAAAGAAAAATTCCAATTGCGAAAAATCATCACCCATATTGACATCTTTTAGTAATTCTGGGTCTGGATATCCACTTAAACAAGCAACTTTTTTAAACTTTTCAGGACAATGCAAAGCCAATGAAAATGAAAGAATAGCTCCTTGACTGAATCCTAATAAGGTTATCGAGGTATCATCAAAGGAATATTTATTCTTGATTTGATCCAGAAACTTCATGATAATCTGTTGTGCTTCAATTGCTTGTTCGGAGTTGATCATTTTAGCTCCGGATGTAAAATCTAAATCATACCAAGCATAACCGCCCGTGGTTATTTCTCTTATGGCTCGCAAACTTATTACATAAGCGTCATCTGGTAATTCTTCTGCAAAGCTGAACAAATCTTGCTCATTACTTCCATATCCATGTAGCAAAAGTATTAATGATGGCGAATCTGTAGCCGACTTCGGTTCTCTAAGTAAATAATGGACCATTTTCTTTTTAATTTCTTAAAACAAAGATACTCTTTTTTAAAAAAATCTTTTGGTATATTTCCTTTATACCTTTTTTAACTTTATAAGTGCAAATATCACAAATATGAATACTCTAAAAAGCAAGTATTCGTTTTATAAAACACTAAAAACCAACTATTTATATTATATAAGATTATTTTTAAAGTACAACGAATTCATTTTATAATTTTAAGATTATAAACAAATTCACATCATTAGAATTATTATTCTATAACCCTATTTTCTAACATCGGTACAAATTGATAGTCTCCAAATTCCATGGTTTCAAAGGTATTTTCATCTAATTTAAGTACCGTATACATTTTTTGTTCTTTTTCACCAATAGGAATAACCATCACTCCTCCAATAGTTAGTTGCTCCAATAATTTTTTAGGCATGGTAGGTACTCCTGCTGTTATAATAATTTTATCAAAAGGAGCAAAAGAAGGTAATCCTAAATATCCATCTCCAAAAATCTGATGTTTGGGTAAGAAATTTATTTTCCTCAATATTTTCTTTGAGAAATCAAATAATTCTTTTTGTCTCTCGATAGTATAAACTTGAGCGCCTAAAGCTACTAAAACAGCGGTTTGATATCCTGAACCGGTACCGATTTCTAACACTTTTTCTCCCTTCTGAATATGTAATAATTGGGTTTGAAACGCTACGGTATAAGGATGAGAAATGGTTTGATTTGACAATATAGGAAAAGCACGGTCTTCATAAGCTAAATCCTCGAATATTGAATCAATAAATAAATGACGAGGTATTTTATTAAGAGCATTTAATACGACCTCATCAGTTATACCTTTTTGTTTAAGTAAATTAATTAATTTATTTCTCTTTCCTTTATGTTTTAATGTATCCTCTTTCATTGTTTTGCAAGTTATTTAAAATATAAATGGAAAACAATACTCATAGCAGATGATAAGCATGTATTTTATGATTAGATAACTTTTTTCATGACACTTCTTGTATCATAAAAAATTGCTTGTTTTTATCTTATAGTTATTTTTTTACTTCTTAGATCGTTTAGGAAGGATAAAAGTTAAATTTAATAAAACAATAGATATTAAAATAAGTACTATACCCAACCATTGTAAAAAAGTTACTTTTTCATTAAGAACAAATTTTGCCATCATAACAGATACCGGCAATTCCATAGAAGCGATAATGCTCCCTACCCCTATACCAACAACAGGCATTCCTTTAGTGAATAAAAAAGGAGGCAAAATGGTACCAAAAATGGCTAAAATAACACCCCATTTATAAAATATTGAAAAATGAAAAGGTTGGGTAATGAGAACATGTGCCCAAATTATCGTAACCATAAGGGTTGCGCCAACTAATAAATATACGGATCGCAAGGTAGGCGGCATATTTAACGCTATTTTATTGGATGAAAACATGGAAAAGGTATAAGATACCGCTGCCAATATTCCAAATAGTACTCCATTAAAATTTAAATGTAATTGTGATTCATTGATTAGGTTGGTGGCTAATAAGGTACCGAGAAGAATAAATATAATGGCTATAATTTCAACTACTGAAGGTTTTTTCTTGTTAACTATAAAATCGACTAATGCTCCCATCCAAACAGCTTGCATCAACAAAACAATACATATGGATACTGGAATTCCATAGTGCACTGCCAAATAATAAAAAGTACTGGTTAATCCAAAAGATGTACCGCATAAAATTAAATAAATTTTATCTTTAGAAGTATATTTTTTTTCTTTATTTTCATTTTTATTTTTGCTAAAACAATGAAGTATAAGAAGTCCTAAAAGCCCCAAAACAGCTTGAGAAAAAGTAACTTCAGCGGTAGTATACCCATCGTTATAGGATAAACGGACAAAAGTTGCTAATACACCGTAAGAAGCCGCTGCAAAAGCTACTAAAAATAACGATTTTAAGTAGTTTACGTTCATTTACTTGATTTTTTTACTATTTATGCAGGCTCAAAGTTAAAAACTTAAATTTAGATACTTGTTGAAAAACTAATGAATCGAATCAATTTTTTAAATATTTGTTAATAAATTGATAGTTTTACCTTTAAATTTGCAAATACATAATAATAGTAATCCCTACATTATGAGCGCATTATTTTTGTATTTATAAATAAAAAAGACTATATTTGCAAACTTTAAAAAATAAAAGAGCATAAATGCCAACTATTCAACAATTAGTAAGAAAAGGAAGAGCCACACTTACCAAGAAGAGTAAATCGGCTGCTTTAGATTCTTGTCCACAAAGACGTGGAGTATGTACTCGTGTATATACCACTACACCTAAGAAACCGAATTCAGCACTTAGAAAAGTAGCCAGAGTTCGTTTAACTAACGGTAAAGAGGTAAATGCCTACATCCCGGGAGAAGGACATAATCTGCAAGAGCACTCGATAGTATTGGTGAGAGGCGGAAGGGTAAAAGATTTACCGGGAGTTCGTTATCACATTGTCAGAGGTGCTTTAGACACAGCTGGTGTACAAGGACGTTTACAAAGAAGAAGTAAATACGGAGCTAAACGACCAAAAGAGAAAAAATAGTATTAACGAAATTATTCAGGTAAAATGAGAAAAACGAAAGCAAAAAAACGTCCGCTTTTACCAGATCCTAAGTTTAACGATCAATTAGTAACACGTTTCGTTAACAACTTAATGAAAGACGGTAAAAAGAGTATAGCTTTTAAAATTTTTTACGATGCATTGGATATCGTAGAAACTAAAAAAGAAAATCAGGAAAAAACATCTCTGGAAATTTGGAAAGATGCTTTAGAAAACGTAATGCCTCACGTTGAAGTACGTAGCAGAAGAGTTGGAGGAGCTAACTTTCAAATCCCAATGCCTATTCGTCCGGATAGAAAAATTTCTATGGCGATGAAATGGTTAATTAAATATTCAAGAGATAGAAATGAAAAGTCCATGTCTCAAAAGTTAGCAGCTGAAATTATCGCCGCTGCAAAAGAGGAAGGTGCTGCAGTTAAAAAGAAAACCGATACGCATCGTATGGCTGAAGCTAATAAAGCATTCTCACATTTCAAATTCTAAAGAAAATATGTCTAGAGATTTAAAATACACACGTAATATAGGTATTGCTGCTCATATTGATGCAGGAAAGACAACTACAACGGAAAGAATTTTATTTTACACCGGAGTAAACCATAAAATTGGAGAAGTTCACGATGGAGCTTCAACGATGGACTGGATGGTTCAAGAAGCAGAAAGAGGAATCACTATTACCTCTGCTGCCACTACTTGTAATTGGAATTTCCCATTAACTGATGATGGCAAAAAATTACCAGATACTCAATCTTATCATTTTAATATCATCGATACTCCGGGACACGTTGACTTTACTGTTGAAGTGAACCGTTCTTTGAGAGTATTAGATGGATTAGTTTTCTTATTTAGTGCAGTAGACGGAGTAGAACCTCAATCTGAAACTAACTGGAGACTTGCAGACAATTACAAAGTTCCAAGAATGGGATTTGTAAACAAAATGGACAGGCAAGGTTCAGACTTTCTTAATGTATGTCGTCAGGTAAAAGAAATGTTAGGATCCAATGCTGTTCCTATCGTATTACCTATCGGATCAGAAGAAGATTTTAAAGGGGTAGTTGATTTGGTGAAAAACCGAGCAATTATATGGCATAACGAAAACTTCGGATCAACTTTTGATATCGTAGATATACCTGAAGATATGAAAGACGAAGTATTGGAATATCGTCAAAATCTAATCGAAGCAGTAGCTGAATATGATGAAACTTTAATGGAAAAATTCTTTGAAGATCCAGATTCGATCTCTGAAGAAGAAATCCACGAAGCACTTCGTAAAGCAACTATAGATATCAGCATTATACCTATGGTTTGCGGTTCCTCTTTTAAAAATAAAGGGGTTCAATTCATGCTAGATGCGGTTTGTCGTTATCTTCCTTCTCCATTAGATAAAGAAGCTATTGAAGGTACAGATCCTAAAACTGATGAACCTATCGCTAGAAAACCTGATGCAAAAGAACCTTTCTCTGCATTAGCATTTAAAATTGCTACCGATCCATATGTAGGTCGATTAGCATTCTTTAGAGCCTATTCAGGACACTTAGATGCCGGTTCTTATGTGTTAAACACTCGATCTGGAGATAAAGAAAGAATTTCTCGTATCTATCAGATGCATGCCAATAAACAAAACCCTATCGAATATATCGAAGCTGGAGATATTGGTGCAGCTGTTGGATTTAAAGATATTAAAACCGGAGATACGCTTTGTGATGAAAAATCTCCAATTATATTGGAAAGTATGGTATTCCCTGATCCAGTTATCGGTATCGCTGTAGAACCTAAAACTAAAGCAGATGTTGATAAATTAGGTATGGCTTTATCTAAGCTAGCTGAAGAAGATCCGACTTTTCAGGTAAAAACTGATGAAGCTTCCGGACAAACTGTAATTTCAGGGATGGGAGAGCTTCACCTAGACATCATTGTAGACCGTTTAAGAAGAGAATTTAAAGTTGAAGTAAATCAAGGTCAGCCTCAGGTTGAGTATAAAGAAGCTTTAATGGGTACTGCAGATCACAGAGAAGTTTACAAAAAACAAACCGGTGGTCGTGGTAAATTTGCTGACATTGTATTTCAAATTGGGCCAGCTGATGAAGGTAAAACCGGATTGGAATTTGTAAACGAAATCAAAGGTGGTAATATTCCTAGAGAATTTATACCTTCTGTTGAAAAAGGTTTCAAAGAAGCCATGAAAAACGGACCATTAGCCGGATATGAAATTGATGGTATGAAAATAACGTTGAAAGACGGTTCTTACCATGCAGTAGACTCTGACCAGTTATCTTTCGAATTGGCAGCTAAACTTGGATTCAAAGAAGCAGCTAAGAAAGCTAAACCGGTTATTATGGAGCCTATAATGAAGTTAGAAGTACTTACTCCTGAAGAATACATGGGAGACATTGTTGGGGACTTAAATCGTCGTAGAGCTACAGTAAGTGGAATGGATGACAGAAATAATGCTAAAGTAATTAAAGCATTTGTCCCATTATCTGAAATGTTCGGATACGTGACCTCTTTAAGAACCTTATCTTCTGGACGTGCTACCTCAACTATGGAATTTAACCACTATGAAGCAGCTCCTCAGAATATAGCTGACGATGTAATTGCTAAAGCTAAGGGTACAAACGTTTAATTAAAAAAACAATGAGTCAAAAAATAAGAATAAAACTTAAATCTTACGATTATAATTTGGTTGACAAGTCTGCTGAAAAAATCGTAAAAACCGTGAAAGCAACCGGTGCTGTAGTTAATGGACCTATTCCATTACCTACTCATAAAAGAATTTTTACCGTATTGCGATCTCCACACGTTAACAAAAAATCTCGCGAACAATTCCAATTAAATTCTCACAAAAGATTAATGGATATTTATAGTTCTTCTTCTAAAACTGTTGATGCTTTAATGAAATTAGAGCTTCCAAGTGGTGTAGAGGTAGAGATTAAAGTATAAGTTTATAAAATTACTTACATTATAATAAAAAAACCTTCTGAATAATGAATTCAGAAGGTTTTTTATTTTTTATATTTAATTAATCATCATTACAACTTATTAAATGATATATTTAATTACAATATAAAATAAATATAATAAATATTTTAAACAATTTACCTTAGTATTATATAAACATTGGCATGAATTTAGCTATAAAAAAATAAATACATATATCTATTATGAAAAGTAATTTAGCTTATTATGAAAATGTATTCTCTATCAATAGAAGAGAAAATTATGTTGGTCATAAAAATCAAATACATTTCATAAAACAAATTCAGTTTAAAATATTATTTACATTAGCAGATATAAATATCAATATTCATAGTAATTTTAATAGGAAAGAATTTATAAATACATGGATCAGTACAATTGATAATTTAATTTTAAACTATAAAATTAACGATCCTTATTCAATGTATAAAAGTAATTTTCCAATAAAAAATATTCATGATCTCCAGATAATTTTTAGAAAAAAAATGAGTAGAATCAAAACATTTATATGTTTTCAGTCTACTTGAAAATATATAATACTATTGAATTATAATTTTAACTTATATTCTATAATTTTTTAGAATAATTGAAAGGAATAATTGTTATAAATTTAAAATATGATAAATAAACTTATATAAACTATATAAAAATAATATGAATAATTAAATGAAAAGTTTTAAGAAAATAATTTAATCAAATATAATTTATAATTCATCTTAATTTAATTTCAAAAACATGTGTTAAACTCTATTTAGTGATGCAGGCTTTTATAGCCTGCTTATTTTATATTTCTATTTTTATATTCTTCAAATTTTTGAAATAATTTTTTTTCTTTATCTTTAGGCATCCTTCGATGGCTCTCACCTCCTTCCGTAGATAATGGGAGTAATTGAATATCAGTATCTATGATTTCAATCGAATCAACTAACAATTGCATCTCTAAATTCCATAATTTAAAACACATTGAGTGAAATGTGTCTTCAGATAGAATATCTAATTTTTCTTGAGTTATTAAAAGTCCGGCATCCGCATATTTATCCACATAATGAACAGTAACACCAATGGGCAAATTTTTATATATAGCCCATTTTAAGGCATCTAGTCCTCGTACATAAGGAAGATAACCCGGATGTGAATTTATAAGTTTATGTCGGGAAACTAAACTTTCCGGCAATAAGCCTGCTCCTGCTATTAAAATCGAGTGATAAGACTTTTTGGTAAAGCATTCATCAAGCTCTTCAATTTCCTTAGATATATAAGTAAAATTTAAATTGGCTACCAATTGTTCGTTATCTATTTTTACTAATAATTCTGAGGGGCGATGTGCAATAAGCGGATGTAAAGTTTTTCTTAGTATAAAAGGTATAGCATATACATCTACATCATTATACCCTTTTCCTTTTAAACGCAACAAAACTTCTTGTGTTTTTCTTGTTGGTTTATTATAACATATAACAGCAATTTTTTTTGACATAATAATTCTATCTAGTAAGGTGTATGAAGTAAAAATTAGGATATGCTATATCAAGAATAGCAAAGCTTATTATTACTAGAATTGTATTTATAAAAGTTTTTTCATTTATTATTAAACATAAATAGGTTTATAAAATATTTTGAGCAAAATCTATAACGACGTATTCTGAATAAGTTCCTATTCTATATCTGCCTCCCCAGATTCCAATGCCGGAACTTACATAGTAGTGCGTATTTCCTTTTTTAAGATATCCGTGAGATTTTTCAAAAAGAGCATTTGTAAGTAAAGAAATCGGCCAAATTTGCCCCTGATGTGTATGTCCCGAAAATTGAATATCAACTTGATTAATTTCAGATTCTTCCAAATGATATGGTTGATGATCTAAAACTAATATAGGCTTAGTTTTATCTAAATTTTCAATTAATTCTTTAAGTGATTTTCTATTAATATTAGTTCGATCATCTCTACCCACTAAATAGAAACTATCATCAATTAAAACTGAAGAATCTTTTAATAAATTAATTTTGGTTTTTTTAATAAAATCTATGCTATCTGCAATACCACTTATATATTCGTGATTACCTAAGCAACAATAAACCCCCAAACGTGATTGTATATCTTTAAAATAATTATCTAATTTAAAATAATTTAGCGGTATGATACTACTATCTATAATATCTCCGGCAATTAAAACTATATCAGGATTTTCATTATTAATTTTTTTTATCCAACTTTTTAATTCTGGACCTTTAATTGAATATCCTAGATGAAGATCGCTGATAAGAACTATTTTCAGAGGTTTAATCAAACTTTTGTTTGTCATTATTTTTAGATGAATTCTTCTTTTATCTAAGTAGTTCATATATCCATACAAACATAGAATAGCCACTAGACAAATAATAAAAAGGATTACATAGTTGCTTGCAAGAATATCACTCGGTATAAATGTCCAGAATTTATTCAGAAATTTTACGCCATCATAAATAAGAAACAGTAAGAATGTATACAAAAGTATTACTAACCAACCGGTTGATATTTTATATAAAAAAGTAGCTGATCTAAGAGGTAAATTTTTTGAAAATAATAAAAATAAAATAAATGATGAGGGTAGAAATAAAACCAAAAAGAAAAATATTCCGGTTATCATTATTGATACACCGGATATTAATGAGTATATATAATAGAATATATAGAAATTAGATAAAAAGTATAAAAAAATTGTCAGTGATAGTAAAAATATTTTTTTCACACAGCCTTATTTTATATTTCCAAAAAAAATTGAACATTTATCACAAAAACTCACCTTATACTTCATAATATATATAAAAATCATATTATTCATAAAATAATTTATCCCAAAATATCTTATAATTAATTATAATTATTTTCCTTTTTATTTTTTCAATACACGATAGACATCTATACTATGAAATTTTTTTAATTTCTTTAATAAATCTATCAGCTAATTGATCAGCTTCCTGTTGTGTGTAAGCTTCAGTATAAATACGGATAATCGGCTCTGTATTTGATTTTCTCAAATGAACCCAACTGTTTGAGAAATCAATTTTTAATCCATCATAAGTTTTTATATCTTCATTTTTATATTGGTCTTCAAGTTTTTTAAGAATTAAATCAGTATTAATTTCTGGACTTAAATCTATTTTTTTCTTTCCCATGAAATAAGTAGGATATAAATTTCTTAGTTCTTTTACCGAAGCTTTTTTCTTAGAAAGATATGAAAGAAAAAGAGCTATACCTACTAAAGAGTCGCGACCATAATGTAATTCTGGATATATAATACCTCCGTTACCTTCTCCTCCTATAAGTGCATGGATCTCCTTCATTTTTGATACGACATTCACTTCTCCAACCGCAGAAGCTTGATATTCTTGATTGTATTTTTTAGCAATATCATGTAATGCTCGAGACGATGATAAATTTGAAACTGTTGTAGAAGGTGTTTCACTTAAAACATAATCTGCTACTGCCACTAGTGTATATTCTTCTCCAAACATGGAACCGTCTTCGCAAATAAAAGCTAAACGATCAACGTCGGGATCTACTACTATTCCTAGATCGGCCTTCTCACTAGGAACTCTTTTCATTATATCATCTAAATTAACTTCTAAAGGCTCCGGATTATGCGGAAAGTCACCCGTAGGTGTACAATACATCTCAATTACTTCAACGCCTAATTTTTTCAATAAAGGTACTACCGATATACCACCTGTAGAATTAACTGCATCTACCACTATTTTAAATTGAGCCTTTTGAATGGATTCAACATCCACTAAAGATAGTTGTAAAATTTTGTCTATATGAAGCTCTATAGCATTCTCTTCTTTTTCATAACATCCTAATTTATCAACTTCGACAAAATCAAAATCTTCATTCTCTGCTATAGTCAATAATTCTTTTCCTTCTTGGTCGGAAATAAATTCTCCTTTAGAATTTAGTAATTTTAAAGCATTCCATTGTTTAGGATTATGACTTGCCGTAATAATAATTCCACCTGCTGCAGATAAATAAGGAACCATGATCTCCACTGTTGGCGTGGTAGAAAGTCCTAAATCAATCACATCTATTCCTACTCCTTGTAAGGTTGAAGAAACTAAATCAGAAATCATTTGCCCTGATATACGAGCGTCTCTTCCAATAACAATTTTTAAGTTTCCTTTATTAAGCTTTCTTTTTAACCATGTCCCATAAGCCGCTGCAAATTTTACTACATCTACAGGTGTAAGATTTTCTCCTGTTTTCCCCCCTATCGTCCCACGAATTCCAGATATACTTTTTATTAATGGCATATAATATTTATTTTACTCCTATTTTATTATTTTGAATATTGTTGAATCTTTTCTATAACGAATTCATTTGAAATATTACCTAAAAAACCTTCTCTTTTATCTCCTTTTTGAATTATAGTTACTGGAATACCTCCTACTAAGTCTGTACTAATCGAACCAATATTTGATAACAATTCTTCTCTAGATATATTATAAACATTTTTCATTTTATTTTCCTTTACAAAAGATTGCAATTTTGCTTGATCTTCAGTTTCATCTATACTTACAAAAATAAATTTAACTTTTTTATTTTTATATTGATTTTGTAGCTTAACAAAATCGGGAATTTCTTTTACGCACGGAGGACACCAAGTAGCCCAGTAATTGGTAATATAGATAGTATCGCTTTTTGTGTCTAATAAATCTTGAATTTTAGAAAAATTCGATTGTATAACTTTTATCTCTTGTGTTTGTTGATTATTTGTTTCTTCGATCCTATTGTCAGCAGATGCATCAGAAACCTTAGTATTATCTCCTTTATTTTTACTATTATGCTTACATGAAAATAGCATTCCTAAACAAACCATTAAAAAATATATTTTTTTCATTTTGTATAAATTTTAGTTACAAAAGTAAACATTTTAAAGATAGAATGTTTTAGCAATTTTAATGAGAGTTTAATTTAGTTATATTAATAAGAATTTATTATAAAAAAACATAGTCTAAAAAATATCTTTGAAAGTCACAAATTGTAAATAATAGATAATTTAAATATAGAATTTCTAACTCGACGTTTTTTTTTATATTTGATCAAATAAAAAATTTATGAAAAAATATATTTTTATCTTGACATCCTTTTTGTGCGTAGTAATTTCTTGTGAAAATGCCTCCAGTGGAAATAAAAATATTATCCCCACTGATCCTGTGCAAAATATAGAATCTCACAATAACACTCATGATTCTTTATCTAATCTTTCTGGAGTTGATTCTATAAAAAGTGAAATACCCCCTCACGCGAATACAAGTATCAAGTCTTCTACAGACTCTATTAAACCTCATTAAACGAGGTTAATTAAGGATAAATATTTTATTAATAAAATTCATTTATTTTCAAAACCATAAAAATTCTTTATAATGATTCGAAAAAAGTTCAATTACATTATTTTATCCGCTTTAATGACTACTCATTCTTGTGTTGATCATAAAGATAAAACTTCTATGAATTCTTCTTATCAAACATCTCAACATGGAATTGAAAATACTATTAAAAGATATAAGCCTGAAGGAAAAGAATCAAGTTTAAAAAAAGAATTGATATGGACTGCATATAAAACACCCAATAAAATTGCGGTAGACGGGAGCTTTAAATCTATTTCTTTAACTAATACTAAGGATGATAAATCTTTAGAAGAGGCTCTAGAGGGAGCAAAATTTTATTGTGATGGAACAACTGTTACTTCCGGTGATTCTTCCAGAGATGGAACTTTGACTTTATTCTTTTTTAAAAGATTAGCTTCTCCCGATATTTACGGATCATTTGGAAAATTTGAAAATAATAAGGTTATGATTACTATAACATTAGATAAAAAAACTATAACTAAGGAATTTACTTATATATTTAAAAAAAATACAATCACTATACAAGGATCTGTTGACTTATTAAAAGACTTTGATTCTCAACGGGCATTTACAAGTTTGCATCATGCATGTTTTGATTTACATGAAGGGAAAACATGGACAGAAGTTAATTTGACTGCAATTATATCGAAATAGCATCTGGCTCCTAATTAATAATTGTTTTTTCATTATAAGTAATATTAGTAAAATTTTGATATTCTTAAACCATTATATATGAAATAAGTGAACTATATTTATTTTGTTTAAATTATCAGGTTATTATATTTTTAGGAATCTATGTTCTAATTATGTTTAGTATCTATGATCATATTCATGCAAATGAATTTTCTTTTCGTTATTATTTATTTTTTAAAAATAAAAATTAAAATGATAGCATAAATAATATTTCATTGAAATTCATAGTTTTGGCATTTGTGAACAAGATTTGTTTAATGAAAATTCAATATTTATTACAAAAAATATGATTTTTTCAATTAAAAAAGTTTGTGAAATTGAAAAATGGGTTTATCTTTGCACCACTGAAATTATTAAAAACAAGCGTTCAGAATAGATCCGGTAGTTCAGTTGGTTAGAATACCTGCCTGTCACGCAGGTGGTCGCGGGTTCGAGTCCCGTCCGGATCGCTAAAAAATAAAGTTTATTTTTTTTATTATTGCATACAAGCAATCTATCTTGATCCGGTAGTTCAGTTGGTTAGAATACCTGCCTGTCACGCAGGTGGTCGCGGGTTCGAGTCCCGTCCGGATCGCTAAATTACTTCTCAATTATGCATTTATATTTTTTTAAATTTACTCCATTTTTACTTCAATAAAAATATGTTATATAATATTTATTAAAAAATGATTTATTGATATAATAAATTGATAACAATACTATTCCTTTAATATCAGAATTAATAAAAAGTAGGGATAACACATGCTATTATCTTTTTACTTAACGTTAGCATTCCCATGTTAACTTTATATTTTAATCGTTGGAAAATTTTGATAATACTTTTATAATTCATTATTTTTTTTTCACAATAAAAATAAAAAACGATTTTACTTGACAAATTTTAATCAAATTGTAAAGTAAAATCGTTTATATCTCAAATGTTAATTTTTTCTAATTTTCCATAGGAAGAAATCCATAATTTTTTGAATAGTTGAGCATTTCTTCAGCAAATGATTCAGGATAAGTAACTTCAATATCGATAATTTCTTTCTGTTCATTTATCTTAGGAACTAATATTGGATTTATAAATCCTTTATAGGCAGCTGTTTTAAAATTAGAATTTCTTTTTAATACTTCTTGGTGTAATTCTTTATCTACTTTTACACCATAGGTTTCAACTAAATTTTTTGCAGCATTATAATCTCCTTCAGACTTAATTCTCTGAGTTTCCGTTAACAGCTCTCCAAATAAATCATGTAATTTTTTATAATCATTGATTTTAAAATAGGTTTTACCATTCTTGACAATTTTTTCAATTACATTGTCTTTTTTACCTTTCTCATAAGCCCATGCACTTACCCATTGACGATTTCGCATATGTGCCTCTTCAATATCTCTGCCTGGCTCTATGCGTATCAATTGTGTCATCAATCCGTTACGTATATAATCATTATAGGCTGTCATCCCCACTTTTTTCCAATCATCAACCAAGCCTAAATTTTGAAGTTCGGGATCATATAAATAATATAGCCCCACTAAATCCGCTCTTCCCTCTTCCATCGTAGATGCATAACTTTTTAATGTCTCTTTTGGTGTAGCTACTCCTTTATTAATTTGACCTGAGGCATGACCGATTACTTCATGTAAAGCGGTATGGAGTTTACTTGCCAATTCTCCATATTTTTCAGATAATTCAATCTCTTTTTCATTATAAGCGAATTCTTTCAGCTTTTCACTTCCACCTGCTTGATTGTAAGCATCAATTATATTACCTAAGGAAACTGATTTAGACCCGAATTCAGCACGTATCCAATCAGCATTAGGCAAATTTACACCTATAGGCGTACTCGGTGAAGAATCTCCGGCTTCTGAGGCTACAATAACAGTTTTATAGGAAATACCAACAACATTTTTTTTCTTATGTTCTGCCATTAATGGAGAATGATCTTCGAACCATTGAGCATTTTTGGATATAACTTCCATCTTAGCCGACATATCAAAATCTTTGATCTGAACGATATTTTCATAAGAACCTTTATGTCCAAGCGGATCGTTATATACTTCCACAAATCCGTTTATATAATCAATATTTCCTTTAGTTGCTTTTAACCAGGCTATATTATAGTCGTCCCAAGTCTTCAAATCACCTGTTTTATAATATTCAATTAGAAGCTTAAGAGCATTTGCTTGTTCTTCATTCTCTGCCACTGTAACTGCTTTATCAAGCCAAAAGATTATTTGATCTATAGCTGCTCCATACATTTCTCCACTTTTCCATGTTTTTTCAAATAATTCTCCTTTACTATCTTTTACTAATTGAGAATTTAAACCAAAAGATAATGGACGGGAAGCATCCGGACTTTTTTTAGCTGCATAATATTTTTCTACTTCTTTTTCTGTAATTCCTTCTCCATAAAAATTAACCGCTGACCCTGTAATTAACCCTTTTGATTCATCCAAATTTACTTTTTTAGCATCATTTTGATCGAATAATACGTCAACAATGCGTTTATCTAATAAAGTTTGAGTTTCATTCAATAATTTTTCGAAGTATTCTTGAGAAAATTCCGGCATTATTTTATCATTGGAATAATGATGGTGAATTCCATTTGAGAACCACACTCTTTTTACATATGTTTCAAAATTATTCCAATCTTTTGAATTTTTATCTCCTTTATAATTTTGGTAAATACTTTCTAAAGCTTTTCTTATTTTTAAGTTATACTTATAATTTTGGTCCCAAACAATATCTCTACCGGCTAATCCTGCCTGTGAAAGATAATAAACCAATTTTTTTTCATTTAAAGACAGCTTATCCCATCCGGGTATTTGATATCTTAAAACTTCTATATCTGCAAAACGATCAACTTTGTAATTAAAGTCATCTTGACTAATTTTTTCGACTTGGTCCGGATGTTTCGAATTACAAGACCCCAAGATTATTGAGGCGGCAAGCATACCCGCAACGATATTAATTTTCATCTTTAAAAATGTTTATATATTAAATGTTTTAACAAAGATAAAAAACTATGAGCAACTGAGTGTACGGTTCTAATATTTATTATATATAGTTCTATCATTATAATAAAAATATTAAATAACACATTTTTAAACCTTTGATAATTTATATTTTTTAACTTTAATTTAAGTAAAAATCATTTTAATTTATCTTAAATTTGCATTTTTTATTAAAAAATAATTATTTTCTTATATCATTTAATTTATTAATAAATAATCTTGTATTTTTGTATATATTAATGCTGTATGAAAATTACCTTACTATCTGTTGGAAAAACTAATTCTAAAGAATTATTATATCTAATGGAAGATCTAGAAAAGCGTTTACCTCCTTTTATAAAATTTGAAAGAAAGGAGTTGCCGGATGTAAAAAATTCAAAAAATCTATCTGAAACTGAACTTAAAAATACTGAGGCACAACATATACTATCTCATATAACTTCTGGAGATACTTTAATAATTTTAGATGAAAAGGGTAAAGAATTTTCTTCCACAGAATTTTCTTCTTTTTTAGAAAAACAAATGAATAATTCTGTTAAGCATGTTGTTTTTTGTATTGGAGGTGCATTTGGTTTTTCAGATAGAATTTACAATCTTTATCCTCAAAAAATAGCTTTATCAAAAATGACATTCACTCATCAAATGGTACGCTTGTTTTTTATTGAACAATTATACCGTGCTTTTAGTATATTACAAGGTAAACCTTATCATAATGAATAATTATTTTAAATTAAAATGGTACGATATAATTTTAGTAATTGTACTATTCTTTGTGGGAATTTGTATTATTAATACTCTTTTTTTATATCTGGCTAAAATAATAAATCTGAACCCTTATGTATTTACCCCGATAATTACTGTCGGTAATTATATACTGATTTATATTGTCTATCATTTCATCTGTTTAAAACCTAGAAATGAAAGCTTTAAAATCAGCTATTCTTATAATAATATCAAATTTTTTCCTATAGCCTTTTTGTTATTTTTAGGTCAATACTTAGTTTCAGAATATTTAACAGGATTAATACCAACGCAAGGGGGGATTTTAGAGAAAATGTATAAAGCTATGTCTTATGCTTTATTAGGTAATACCGAAAATTATCCTATCATAACCTTTATATCTGTATGTATAGTTGCTCCTATATTTGAAGAAATATTTTTTAGGGGATTTATATTAAAAGGCATGCTTAACAATGGAGTAAAACCTTATGCGGCGATATTGATTTCTTCCTTAATTTTCGGAGGTATTCACATATTTCCTTGGCAAGCAGTAGGAGGCATTTTAGCCGGAACCATTTTAGGAATTACTTTTTACAAATCAGGATCTCTTCTTACGTGCACAACCCTACATTTTATTAATAATTTTGTTGCATATTTACTATTTATACGCTATAAATCATTGGAATCACCTGATTTTGGGTTTAGTGGTTTTGCCTTATTTATTGTGGGAATTATATTAATAGTTATATTTGGACATTTTTATATCAAATTTACTAAAAACAAAAATATGGAAATAACAAAATATGGAAATACTATTAGCGACTCAAAATGAGCATAAAAAAGCTGAAATAATTGAAATGTTACCAGAAAATTTACAACTTAAAACTTTTAATGATTTTAATTTCGAAGGAGAAATTGAAGAAACAGGCACAACTTTTCATGAGAATGCTTTTATAAAAGCCAAATTTGGATATGATTTGACTAATATTCCTTGTTTCGCCGATGACAGTGGGTTGGTTATTGAAGCATTAGATGGAGAGCCCGGAATTTATTCGTCTCGATATGCCGGTACAGGATCTTTTAATGATAACATATCCAAAGTCTTGAAAAAAATGGAAAATTGTTCCAATAGAAATGCATACTTCATTAGTGTTATTTGCTGGGTTAACGATCAGGAAGTAAAATACTTTGAAGGTAAAATTTTTGGAAATATTTCTTCTGAAATTAGTGGATCACAAGGATTTGGGTATGACCCCATATTTATTCCTAATGGTTATATTAAAAGTTTTGCCGAGTTTTCTCCTAAAGAAAAAAATATAATAAGTCATAGAGCAATTGCTTTAAAAAAATTTACAGCTTTATTAAAAAATAATTATTTAAAATAATTTATTAATCAAATTTTATACATATTAAAATTAATATGTTTTTTAGTTTAATATTTTTAAAAATAATTTTATTTTAAAAACTAATATTCGTATGATAACCATATAAAAAGCTTTTTTAAAAATTTCTTTGATTGGATTTTTGGCATCTTAAATACACAAATAGTTTAATTTAATAATTTCATCTAAATGAAGCTTTAGAAATAGCTTAAATTCTATTTTATCATTAAAAATACAACCTAATAATCTTTATTTATATGCGTAATCAATAAATAGATAAAGAATTTAGTTATTACAGATGATATAAATCTTTTTTTTATACCTAAAAATAATACCTATTCCCGAACCTATTCATTAATTATGAATAAATGATCATAATTTTTAATTGTTTAAAAAAATGAATGTTCTGTTAAATTAAAACTTATTCTTTAAACAAATTTTAAAAAGAACTTACTTATACATTTTTAGCAATTAAATTGATTGTATTTTTACAAAAAATATATACTTATGAAAAAATACCTAATCAATATATGTTTTATTATTTCGATGTTCACATTTGCCCAAAATTTAAAAATTATTCCTTTAGGTGTTTATGGAGGTAGTGATGAAAGTAATCTTTCTTCTTATTTATTAGCAGAAGAAAATACAACTGATTATATAGCATTAGATGCTGGTACAATATATAGTGGAATAAATAAGGCCATTGAAAATGGAAGTTTTACGAATACAACCGTCGAAAATATTTTAAAAAATAATATTAAAGGATATTTTATATCTCATGGACATCTGGATCATTTATCTGGAATGTTAATTAATTCACCTGAAGACTCTTCCAAACCCATATATGCTATCAAAGAAACGATTGAAGTTTTAAAGAATAAATATTTTACAAACACAGCATGGATCAATTTTGCTAATGAAGGTGAAAGCCCGATTCTTAATAAATATCAATATATTTATGCAGAAATTGGAAAAGTATTTTCCATATGTAACACAAATTTTACTGGAACTGTTTTTGAATTAAGCCATGTAAATCCATTAAAAAGTTCAGCAATTTTAGTTGAAAATAATAAACATGCTGTTTTATATTTTGGTGATACCGGAGCTGACAGAGTTGAAAAATCTGATAAATTGGCAAAAATATGGAAAGAAATTGCTCCAAAAATTAAATCAGGGAAATTAAAAACCCTTATGATTGAAGTTTCATTTCCAAATTCTCAATCAGAAAAAATATTATATGGTCATTTAACACCTTATTTATTAAATGAAGAAATGGGAAAATTAGCTAAATTAGTTGGTAAAAACAATATGAAAAAATTATCAATTATTGTAACTCATATTAAGCCAAAAGATGATAATGAACAAATAATCAAAAATGAATTATTAAATACTAACCCATATTCCATCAATTACATTTTTCCTAAACAAGGTGATCTTATAATTTTGAAATAGATTAAAATTTCATTCTTAAATTAAAAATTTTAGATAAGTACATGAGCTAAATAAATGAAATAAATTGTTCAATAATTATATTATTTTATTTTCATAAGTAAATAAACGAAAATGTAATATTACAGACAAGTTCAAAAAAAATTAAATTGTTCTTAAGAATGTTTTTCATTGTAACCGAATTTTTAATCTAAACTTATTTTACTATTTTATAAAAAAAAAGTTCACAATATAAATCAAAATATTAAAAAAAGTTATTTATAAAAACAAATAACATACAATAACTTTAAATATCAACTAAAATACTTTACTTTTACATAAAATTTAAAACAATTAAGTATGTGTGGATTTGTAGGAATTTTTGATTTAAAAGAAGCTAATGAGATACTAAGGCCTCAAGCTTTAAAAATGGCAAAAAAAATTCGTCATAGAGGACCAGATTGGTCCGGAATTCATTGCGAAAAAAATGCAATCCTTGCTCATGAAAGATTATCAATTGTAGACATTGCTTCGGGAGGACAACCTCTTTATAGTAGTGATAAAAAATTAATATTAGCTGTAAACGGTGAAATATATAATCATAAAGAAATTAGAAAAAAATTTGAAGGAAAATACGATTTCCAAACTTTATCCGACTGTGAAGTTATCTTAGCTTTATACAAAGAAAAAGGGATCAATTTATTTAATGATATTACAGGGATCTATGCTTTTGTATTATATGATCAGAAAAAAGATGTTTATTTAGTGGGAAGAGATCATATGGGAATCATTCCCTTATACATGGGATATGATGAAAAAGGCCAATTTTATGTTGCGAGTGAACTAAAATCTTTGGAGGGTGTTTGTCCGGATATTAAAGAGTTTGAACCTGGAAAATATTTTTATAGCCCAGATGGGGAAATTAAGACATGGTATCATAGAGATTGGATGGACTTCAACTCTGTAAAAGATAACGAATCCGATGTTAATAAATTAAGAAAAGGATTAGAAGATTCTGTACATAGACAACTAATGTCTGATGTACCCTATGGAGTACTTTTATCGGGAGGATTAGATTCTTCGATTATTTCAGCGATTGCTAAAAAATATGCAAGTAAACGTGTTGAAGATAATAATAATTCAGATGCTTGGTGGCCTCAACTTCATTCCTTTGCTGTAGGATTGAAAGGTGCTCCCGATTTATTAGCTGCCAGAAAGGTTGCCGATCATATCGGTACGGTTCATCATGAAATACATTTTACCATTGAAGAAGCTTTAGATGCAATTAGTGATGTAATTTATCATATAGAAACATACGATGTAACAACTGTACGTGCCTCCACCCCTATGTATCTTTTAGCTAGATACATAAAATCTATGGGAGTGAAAATGGTTCTTTCGGGAGAAGGGTCCGATGAGCTTTTCGGAGGTTATCTATATTTCCATAAGGCTCCTGATGCACAAGCGTTTCATGAAGAAACCGTAAGAAAATTGGATAAGCTTCATCTTTACGATTGTTTACGTGCCAATAAATCTCTTATGGCTTGGGGGGTTGAAGGACGAGTACCATTTTTAGATAGGGAATTTATGGATATTGCAATGACTTTGAATCCCAAAGATAAAATGTGCGGCAATGGAAAAATTGAAAAACATATTTTAAGGGAAGCTTTTGAAGATTATTTACCTGAAGAGGTTGTCTGGAGACAAAAAGAACAATTTTCGGATGGAGTTGGTTATTCATGGATTGACACTTTAAAAGAAACTGCCAATAAAAAAGTATCAGATAAACAAATGGAGAGAGCCGCCGAAAGATTTCCGATAAATCCTCCTATGTCTAAAGAAGAATATTGGTTTAGAAGCATTTTTGAAGAACATTTTCCGTCTCAAGCAGCAGCCCAGACCGTTCCTTCAGTACCTTCCGTAGCTTGCAGCTCTGCGGTAGCTTTGGAATGGGATGAAGCGTTTAAAAACAATCCTGATCCTTCAGGAAGAGCCGTAAAAACGGTCCATACAGATGCAATTTAATTTACGTTCAAGGCTTTTATTTTTTTTAATAAAAGCCTTTTCTATTCAACAACAATTCCATTGGGAAATACTTTCTTTTTTTGGAGATAAATAAATAAGCGCGGAAAAAAAATGCGTAAAAGCAATTTTATTTTTAATTTCCTACTCTCTCTAACTGATACAACCACATAATCACTTATACTTTCTTGAGTAAATACTGATGAAGGAATTTTATTTTTTAAAATTTTTACAGCTTCAGTAGAGGTATGTCCTTTAGTTTGGCTTAATGATTTACCATCATATATTCTTCTATATCTAAACAATGGTTTATCGAAATAAAAGAAATTATAATTTTGTACTGCAGATCTAGACCAAAAATCCCAATCTTCTGCATAAGACAAATTGGTATCATATCCCCCATTATTTTTCCATACACTTTTTTTGTAAATCGTCGCATTTGAAAGAAAGCATCCACTCTGAATCAATCGTAAACGATTGTATTTGCCTGATCGATTATATCTTTTTTCACTCCCAAAAACTAAATAATCTCCGTATAGGATATCAATAGTATTATCTGCTACCATTTTATGCAAAGCTAAGTCATAATAGTTTTCATTCATTAAATCATCAGAATCAAAGGGCAAAATATATTTACCTTTAGCTTCTGATATACCTCTGTTCCTAGCCATTGCAACTCCTCCATTTTTTTGATTTATTACAGTAAAAATATCTTTATATTGATCTAATATTTCTAAGGTATTGGTATCAGTTGATCCATCATTAACCAAAATAATTTCATAAGGATAAGAAAATTTAACCGCTTTGATACTCTCAACGGTCTCTACTAAATATGATCCCGAATTATAAACCGGTATAACTATAGATAAAATAATATTTTCTTTCATAATACAAAAATAATTTTTTTATGGTATTAAATTTTATATTAGTAAAATAAACTATACCAATTTTGCTAAGTTTTCATAAAAATATATAAAGTAACTCTTATATAATCTAATTTATTTATTTTTGCCTTTCTCTTAGTAATATAAAATCATTTTATGAAAATAGTTTCAATAAATTCTAAAAATATTAAAGAAGAACATATATGTTGTTCATTAGGAAATGATAAGGATAGCATAAACAGGTCTTTAACCAAAAAAAATTGGATGAATGAACAATTTTCCAATGGACTTGTATTTAAAAAATATGATGTAAGAGGAAAAGTTTTTATAGAATATATGCCTATTGAGACTGTTTGGAAACCAATTATTGGTTCCAATTACATGGTAATTAATTGTTTATGGGTGTCCGGACAATATAAGGGGAAAGGGATATCGAAAAAACTATTAGAGGAATGTATTAAAGACTCTTTAGAACAAGGTAAAGACGGTATTGTAGTTGTGAGCAGCTCTAAAATAAAACCTTATTTAACCGATAAAAAATTTTATTTAAAACAAGGTTTTTCAGTTATAGATTCAGCTTTTCCTTATTTTGAATTATTGGAGCTAAAGCTTAATGAAACAGGCATTAGCCCGAAATTTTCAGATAAATCAAGAAGTGGCAAGGTAGAAAACAATAATGGTTTTACGTTTATTTTTTCCAATCAATGTCCGTTTATGGAAGAATATATTTATCGTATTTCTCTTGTTTGTAATGAATATAATATCCCCTCAACAGTAATAAAATTAAAAAATCATCAAGAGGCCCAAGGTACAGCATGCCCATGGGGAACTTTGGGTATTTATTATAAAGGAGAACTATTTACTCATGAACTTATGAATGAAAAAAAGTTTGCAACGCTGTTAAAAAAATTAAATCTTATACAATAAGGGGCAATCTATTTTTATGATGAAATTTTAGATATTATACCATCGTTAAGTCCAAGATTTTTATAAACTTCCAATAGTTTTTTAGCTGAATCATAATTATTTACTTTGCCACTTGTATAAATATACACGTTATTAATCCTTTCTCTTATTACATTATTCAACCCTTTAAAGATGGAATCATTTTCTCTATATTTTTTAGGTGAAATAAATAATTCTATTGTATAATATTGATTAATTGAAACTTCTTTTTCATTAAATTCTACTACGGAAGCATCTCTAAATCCTGCCTCTTTGGCAATTTTTAAAGTTGCTTCACTTTCAGATCTTAAGTTTGTACTTCCTGCATAATATATATACTTACCATTTGTTTTAATAATTTCAACATTTTGCATTCCTCTAAGTTGTGCGGAATTAGGATCGTATCTATTAAATGATGCTAAAAATTGAACTTTTAAAACTTTGCCATTATCAATAGGTTTTTCAACCGCTTGCGAAATATCTATTTCCTCTTTCTTTTCCGATTTTTTATCATATTCTTTTTTATAACTTAAAAAAGCATCATAAATATTCTTTGCAATTGTATTCTGTCCTTCTTCAGAGGCTAGATATTGCCCTTCTTGAGGATTAGATATAAAACCTGTCTCAATTAATACGGAAGGCATAGCCGTTTGAACCAATACTAAAAATCCAGCCTGCTTAACTCCTCTTGAAAATCGATTTTCTTTTTTAAAATTATTTTCAATATAACTGGCTATTTTTAAGCTATTTTCTAAATAAATATTTTGCATTAATGTTAACCCTATAACGGATTCCGGAGATGAAGGATTAAATCCTTCGTAAGTAGTTTGGTAATCTTTTTCCATATATATTACCTCATTTTCCCTTTTGGCAACGTCGAAATTATCTCTATTTCTATGTGCTCCTAAAACAAAAGTTTCTGTACCGTATGGAGCGCTTTTAGGGCTTGAATTACAATGTATGGATATAAATAAATTAGCTTTACCCTTATTTGCAATGTCTGCACGTGTCATTAAGGGAATAAATTCATCTGTCTTACGAGTATAAATGACTTTAACATCTTTATTTTTTTTTTCTATCAATGCTCCTACTTTTAAAACCAATGAGAGATTCACGTCTTTTTCATTTGCAGATAATCCCTTGGCCCCATTATCATGTCCACCATGACCGGCATCTAATACTAAAATAAAATCTTTTTTTTGGGAATATAAAGAGTTAATAAAGAAAAGTAAGGTTAATAGTAGTATATTTTTTAAGTTAAATATTGTTAAAACTCTCATTAATTCTTTTTTTTGATTAATTTTGACAGCAAAAATTTTTCTGAATTTATATGCTTTGATCAATTCAAGTTTCAAATATAATATACTTTATTTATTTTTTCTAATTTTTAACATTATCTTAGCACAGGAAAAAGGTGTTAAAAACCTTGCTGACACAGTAAAAACTCCTAACGACTCTATATCCTCTACTAAAGAAAGACTTGAAAATATAGTAGATACTAAAGGTGATGAAATTCGAAACGTTTTCTCGAAAAAACTTACTTATCTTATTCATAATGCTCAGGTTAGTTATCAAGATATGACTATCAAGGCGGATTATATCGTGATGGATTGGAATACGGGGGATATTTTAGCTCGTGGAAAAGTAGATAGTCTTGGAAGAATCATTGATAACATAACATTTACTCAAGGAGGAAAAAGTTACGAATATACAGAAGCTCAATTCAATATGAATACCAAGCAAGGTACAGCTTTTAATATTCGAACAGAAGAAGACGAAATGGCTATTATAGCTCAAAAAGCCAAAAGAATGAATGATCGTGAATACTACATGCGGCGTGGTTTTTTAACAACGGATGAATATTTTAAAGCAAAAAAAGATTCTATCCCCGATTATGGATTATCTACGAATAAATTGAAATTAATAACTGATAAAAACCAAAAAACAATTATTGCTGGGCCTACTACCATGTATATTGAGCAAGTTCCTACTCCATTTATATTACCGTTTTTATATCTTCCTTCTACAGGTAGTAATCGTCAAGCTGGAATTTTAATTGGTACGTTTGGCGAACGTCAGGCTAAAGGATTTTATTTAGAACGATGGGGTATTTATGTACCTATTGGAGAATATCTTGATTTAGAAAGCCGTTTTGGTTTCTATACAAAAGGAAGTTGGATGATCGACAATCGCTTGAGATATTTAAATCGTTATAGATATTCCGGAAATTTAAATTTTATTTATGAAAAAAATATAAATAGCACTAAAGGTTTAGATGATTATTCTGAAATTGAAAATTATAGAATTACTTGGTCTCATTTACAGGACTCGAAAGCTAATCCAAATTTATCATTCAATGCTTCGGTTAATTATATGAGTCAAAATTATTATAATAATAGTATTTACAATCAAAATGCTCTACATGGTAATGTAAATAATAACCAAACTTCTTCATCCATATCATTAGTTAAAAGATTTGATAATAACCCGTTGACTATTTCTCTAAATACTTCTGCCTCACAAAATATCTCTACCGGAGAAGTTTCAATGGTCCTTCCCAATTTAACGGTTACCATGCCACAAATTTATCCTTTCAAACCTAAGTCTGGACCTAAAAAAACAATTTTGCATAACATCTATATGGATTATAAAATGAATCTTCAAAATTCATTAAATACGACCACTGATGATATGTTTACGTCTAAAATGTTTAAAAATTCCAAGAACGGTATGAAAAATTCAACCAGTTTTGGAACTACTTCTACTCTCTTTAATTATTTTCAATTCGGAATAAATGGTAATTACAGAGAAATTTGGACTACAAAAAGCATAAGAAAAGAGTATAATCCTTTAACAGATAAAATTGAAACGCTAAACAAAGACGGCTTTAAAACTTTTCGAACTTTTGACGGCTCTTTAAATCTGACAACAACATTATATGGTATCGCCAACTTTAAAAAAGGTAGCATGATACAAGCTATTCGTCATATGATTTCGCCGACCTTTAGTTATGGTTTTATGCCCGATTTTTCTAGAGATTCATGGGGATATTATGGGACATATATAGATAAAGATGGAAAAAAAGTAAAGTATTCTTATTATGAAGGAAATATCATGGGAACTCCTTCTAATTATGAAAATAGCTCTCTTAATATATCATTAGCAAATAACCTTGAGATGAAAGTAAGAAGTAAGAAAGAAGCTAGTGGCGTTAAAAAGATAAAAATATTTGAATCCTTAAATATTAATACCTCTTATAATTTTGCAGCTGATTCCTTAAAATGGAGTCCAATAAATGCTTCTGGATCCTCTTCTTTATTTAATTCAAAATTACGAGTTAACTATGCCATGAGAGTAAATCCTTATAAAATAGTCTTCGATACTCCCGAATCTACAGTGGGCCATGCCATTGATAAGTTTGGGCATTTGACTATTGCCAGCTATACAATGGGACTAAATTTTTCTTTGGATGAGTCTTTATTCGGTGAGAAAAAAGTTACCAAATATAAGAAACAAGGAACTGTACGATATGAAAAATACTATTTTGATGACGAGAATTATGCCCATTTCGATATGCCTTGGAAATTGGATGTAGGTTTAAATTATGCTTCAACAAAAGAGTATAATAGAAACACCAATATATCTGCCACTATAAATCTGACCGGAGAAATTTCCCCTTCCCCATATTGGAAAATTACAGCTTCAACAAATTATGATATGGAGACTAAAGAGTTTGGATATACACGATTAGGCTTTATGAGAGACTTAAGAAGTTTCAATATCAACTTTAACTGGGTTCCTATTTCATCTAGCTATAATAAGACATGGAGTTTTTATATTGGAGTAAAAGCAGCAATATTGAAAGATGCTGTCAAATACGAAGCTAAAAATTTTAATGACCAATCAAGTTTTTAAAAAATTTGTATATTTAAATCATGATTAAGAAAATTATTACTACCGATAAAGCTCCAGCAGCCATAGGTCCTTATTCACAAGCGATTAAGGTTGGTAACCTTTTATTCGTATCCGGACAAATACCTGTTAATCCGTTAAATGCTGAAATTCCTGCAACTATTGAGGAACAAACGCATCAGGTTATGAAAAACATAGAAGCAATCCTTACTGAAGCAAATTTAAACTGGAATAATTTGGTAAAAACTTCAATCTTTCTTCAAAATTTAGATAACTTTTCAACAGTTAATGAAATTTATGCCTCTTATTTTTCAGATGTTTATCCTGCCAGAGAATGTGTACAGGTATCAGCCTTGCCTAAAAATGTTTTAATAGAAATTTCAATTATAGCAACAGAATAAATAAACAATATGATTAGAAACACTATTGCGGTTATATTTGGGCTTTTTGTAGCTTTAACAATTATTACGCTATCAGTTATGATCAATTCATATTGGATTCCGTACAATTATAAAGGACTTCCTATTGAATATTGGAGATCTGTAGTTCATACTGCTAAAGGTGAATTTTTTATAGCTTTATTGATTTCTTCAGGTGTTGGTTCTCTATTAGGAGGAATAGTTTGTGCTTTGATCGTAAAGACTGCAAAAACAGCTTATGCCATGCTAATCGGATTTATCCTTTTAATAACTGCTATAATTTCTGTTTTAACAATTAAAGGACATCCTACTTGGTATATTATTAGTATGTTTTTTATTTTTTTCCCGTTTTCATGGTTGGGTGCTAAAATTGTTGAATGGTTGCAAAATAAAAAAATTATTGATTCAAAAAGATAACTAATCATAATCTTTTACTTTTCATCAATAATTCTACAACTTCAAAGGCAGCTGGACATATGACCGTATTCTTTAAAGTTAAATTATTAATTTGATAAAATTTTTTTCGATTCGTATGCGGATACTCTTTGCAAGCTTTCGGACGAACTTCGTAAATAATACAATAGTTAGAATGATCTAAAAAAGGACAGGGCAATTGTTTAAAAACCCAATCATTGTCTTCGTCTTTATATAAATATTGATCTATAAATTCTATTGGTTTCATTCGCAAATGCTTTGATATCCTTTCTATATCTTTATCTAAAACTAAAGGACCGGTAGTCTTACAGCAATTGGCACATTGTAAGCAATCAATTTTAGAAAATACATTTTGATGTATTTCTTCCATTTCTTCATCTAATTTCTTGGGCTTTTTTTGTTTTAACTTTTCTAAATATTTTTTGTGCTCCGAAGCTTTTTTTATTGCTTCATTTTTATATTTATCTAAATTCATTACGTTTTGATTTATGTATACTCCATTTAATCGGGCTTATAAATGGAAAAAGGGTGATATTTTTCGATAGTATCTCTAAGCTGTTGATTGTCTAGGTGTGTATAAATTTCTGTTGTTGTAATACTTTCATGTCCAAGCATCTGTTGAATAGAACGAAGATCTGCCCCATTTTTTAATAATATTGTCGCAAAAGAATGTCTAAACGTGTGAGGTGAAACTTTCTTTTTAATCCCTGCTTTTTCTGCTATGTTTTTAATTATAATAAAAATCATCTCTCGAGTAAGCTTTCCTCCTCTCCTATTTAAAAAAAGTATATCTTCACAGTTAGGTTTAGGTATTTGATGCACTCGAATAGAATCTCTATAAATAGTAATAAAATTAATAGTACGTTCAGAAACAGGTACTAGTCTTTGTTTATCTCCCTTACCTGTCACTCTAATAAAATTTTCATTTAAATATAAATCAGATAATTTCAAATTAATTAACTCTGATACACGTAAACCGCAACCGTATAAGGTTTCTATTATGGAACGATTTCTTTCTCCTTCCTGTTTAGATAAATCTATAGACTTTATTAACGTTACGACTTCTTCATGACTTAAAACATCGGGAAGATATAAGCCAATTTTAGGACTTTCCAGTAATTCTGCTGGATTATCTTCTCTTTTTTCGTCTATCTGTAAAAATTTGAAAAAAGATTTTATTGAGGATATTAACCTTGCTTGAGATTTTACTGAAGTCGATTGTTTAGCAAAATTATAAATAAAATCTTGTACCAAAAATCGATCAATATTATAGGGTGTTATAGACTCATTATTTGAAACAAATTTTTGAAGTTTCTTTACATCTCTTATATATGCAATTTGTGTGTTCTCAGAAAGGCCTTTTTCCAACCATAAGTATTCTTGGAAATTACTTATAACTAAATCCCATCTCATACCGGCAAAGGTATGATTTTATTCAAAAAGGATTGATTAGGAAAATACTAATCATATATTTTTTTCACATGAGAAAATTTATTTCCTTATCTTATATTATTATATTTTATTTTTTCTAAACTATTTATAAATAATTATACAAAAATTATCAGGAAACAAGCTAGATAATATCATAAATTCTGCTGATACTTAATTTTTTACTAAGGAAAAAGTAAAAAGTATTTAAACATAATATATAACAATTAAAGTTTTTATGTATATTATTAATATATTAGCTATAAATTATTATATTTTTACAAAAATGAGCTTAAAAGAAACTCAACTTCAAGTAGATCAATGGATAAAACAGTATGGCGTTAGGTATTTTAATGAACTCACTAACATGGCACAATTAACTGAAGAGGTAGGAGAAGTTGCCAGAATTATAGCCAGAAGATACGGCGAACAATCAGAAAAAGAATCCGATAAAAATAAAGATTTAGGTGAAGAATTAGCAGATGTAATCTTTGTGGTAACCTGTTTAGCTAATCAAACAGGAATTGATCTGGAAACAGCTTTTCAGAAAAAATTAAATGCAACATCAAAACGGGATAGTGATAGGCATATTAATAATACAAAACTAAAGTAATGGGTATAACAATCAATCTTTCAGGCTCAAAAAGCATAACTAACCGGTTATTGTTATTAAATTCTTTATTTGATAATTCACTTTCTTTACAAAACTTATCGAAAAGCCAAGATAGTCATGTAATGCAAGAAGCTTTAAAATCAAAAGAGGAATTAATAGATATCCATCACGCAGGTACTGCTATGAGATTTTTAACCGCTTTCTTTTCCATTCAGGAAGGTAGAAAAACTATACTTACCGGCTCACATCGAATGAAAGAACGCCCGATAAAGATTTTGGTTGATTCTTTAAAACATCTAGGAGCTAATATCTCTTATCTTGAAAATGAAGGATACCCTCCCTTAGAAATTAAAGGAAAGAAAATAAAGGGTAATACTATTAATTTACCTGCTAATATTAGTAGTCAATATATTACCGCATTATGCTTAATAGGCGCAAAGCTTGAAAATGGATTGCATATCAACTTAGAGGGTAAAGTTACTTCACTGCCTTATATTACCATGACACTTAAAATTTTAACCGAGATAGGCATCGCAGCTTCTATTCTTCAAAATAAAATTTTAATATTACCAATTACTGAAATAAAAAAGCAAGATTTTATAATTGAAAGTGATTGGTCGTCTGCCTCTTATCATTATTCCCTATGTGCATTGAGTAACAATAATTTAAAAATTAAATTAAAATATTTGTTTAAAGATTCATTGCAAGCAGATAGGAGGGTTGCAGATATTTACCAAAAATATTTCGGAGTTAAAACCTTATTTGAAGGTAATGAAATTACTATTTTTTCAATATTAAATTTCGAATATCCGAATTTTATTGAAATAGATATGAATGATTGTCCGGATATAGCGCAAACCGTTGCTCTAACTGCGTTTGGATTAAGAATACCAATAAAGATAACCGGACTTGAAACATTAAAAATAAAAGAAACTGATCGATTAATTGCATTAAAGAATGAAATTGAAAAGTGTGGTGGAAACGTTAAAATTACTGATAATTCTTTTGAACTTAAAAAAATTAATTCGTTTTTTGAAAATCAAAAAATTGAAACCTACAACGATCATCGGATGGCCATGAGCTTTGCGCCTTTAAAGTTATTATTTCCTTTAGAAATAGTAAATCCTAGCGTTGTTGAAAAATCTTATGTTGAATTTTGGAATGATATGAATTATTATGGAATAAAACCATAATTTTTTGTTCACTATACTACTATATTATTGTCTTATTATAATAATTATTTTTAAATGTATCAATTTCAAAATTATCTAATTAAAATAGTAACTTTGAATCTTTTTTATATCTATGATTTATAAAGTTTCTGTAATTGTACCTGTCTATAATGTAGAGCATTATCTTCGTAAATGTTTGGATTCTCTTATAAATCAAACTTTAAAAGAGATTGAAATTATAATTGTTAATGATGGTTCTACTGATAATTCGCAAATAATTATAGATGAATATTATTTAAAATATGATAATGTAAAATCAATAATCCAAAAGAATCAAGGATTAAGTGAAGCTCGCAATACTGGAATTTTAAATGCTTCGGGAGAATTTTTAGCATTTGTAGATAGTGATGATTGGATAGATAAAGAGATGATGGATGAAATGTATAATTTAGCAAAAAAACACTCAGCTGAAATTGTAATATGTAGCCTTCAGAATATCGATAATCATGGAAAATTATTAAAAAAATTACCTGAATTACATCAACTTCCAGAAAAAATAGATCTTACCCAGGATTTTATGATTTTCGGTGAAATGTCTTGTTTTGCATGTAATAAAATTTTTAAAAGAGAATTATTTGAAAATATATTTTTTCCTAAAAATATGCATTTTGAAGATGTTGCTACCATACCCCGATTATTTTTAAAAGCTAAAACTATTGCAAAAACTAATAAATTTTATTATCAATATTTAATTAGAACCGGTTCAATAACCAGAAATTACACCATTAAAGGAATTCATATGTTTGATGCTATAGAAATTGTAAAACTTGATTTTAATAAAAGTTGTTATAATAAAAATATTAAGGACTGGAATAAATTTATTATCTTTCAAGGTTTTTATTGTTTTTTAGCTTATTATGCGTATGTTAAAGATATTACCAGTAGAAGACAGATGTTCTCTAGACTTAAAAGTATTTTGAAAAACGAAAATATTTCGAGAAAAGAAATTTTGTTTTACAATAGATTTGGTAAAAATTATCTATCAACATTAAGCATAAAGAAAATAGTATTTTATATATTACAATTAATTAAATTATAATTAAATGCTTCATCCCGTATATTATATTATTTTATTTGTAATAACCTTTTATTCTTATATAGATATAAATAATAATGGTATTAAGGCACGAATTAAAATTCCATATATAGTTATATCTTCAGTTTTCATATTTCTATGTGGAATACGTGTAGCTCAAGGTGCAGATTATTGGCCTTATTATAAATTATATATGAGTATTAATAAATTTGTAAAATGGAGTGATCTTTTTGATGCAGATGTTGAAGTGTCTTATGTTTTAATATCAAAAATTTTAGGATATTTTAGAATGCCATTCTTTGCTTTATTATTTATTTATGGGCTAATCTCAATATCTCTAAAAACTTATTCTTATTATAAATATTCGCCATATCCCATGATATCGCTTTTATATTTTTTTATGCCTAATTATTTTTTTAGCGATTCTGGACATATTAGACAAGGTGTCTCTATAGCACTTTGTTTGTTTTCTTATCAATATATAGAGCAACGAAAATTATTTAAGTTCTTATTTTGTATTTTTATTAGCTATTACTTCCATAAAACTGCTTTGATATTTATTCCAGCCTATTGGATTACTAAGTTGAATTTATCTACATTTTCATGCTTCCTTATTATTTTATTTGCAATAATTATATCCCCATTTAAACCATATTTATTTTTTGAAAACTTATTTTCCAATATATCATCTGATATTATAGCAGAAGCTACCGGTGGATTTTATTCTTATAAAAATTTGGAGAGTGCAGGATGGAGTATAAATGATATTGTAAAATTAATATTTATAACTACTCTTTTGGTCAATGATAGATATATATGCAATACTACCTCGGATGAAAACTATAAAATGATTAGAAATTTAGTTGTTACCTATTATTTTATATATTATTCTTTAAGAGAAAATTCAATATTTTCAATTAGACTACCGGCTGCATATGGTGATTTTTGGGCCATTCTTATTGCTATGATTATAAAATACTCAAAAAAAACATATAATCATATTATATATTTCTTTTTTATTATTTATATTTATTTAATGAGCTGGCGAATATGGCCGAATTCCGTTGCATTAGGCTTCGATAAAATGTCAAATATTTTTAGTGATGATTTTGATATAAAATATTTTATACCTTATGAATTTATTGATGAATAAATAATTTGATTGTAAAAATATTTTCTACTATCATATAATTCAAATATTATTATTAATGATATAAATCATAAACATAATGAATATTAATCCTTCCGTTTCAATTATTACAGCTAACTATAATTCTTCCAATTTTATCGTAGATACAATAGAGTCTGTATTAAATCAAACGTATGTTGATTGGGAATGGTTTATTATTGACGATTGTAGTACTGATGATTCTGTTGAGATAATAAAAAAATATCAGGATAATAGAATAAAGCTTATTGTATTAAAAGAAAATCAAGGTGCAGCAATAGCGCGTAATTATGGTATTGATAACGCTTCTGGAAGATATATAGCATTTATTGATAGTGATGATATATGGTTACCTAATGCTCTTGAGGAAAGAATTAATTTCCTTAAAAATAATAATGAAGAAGCTATATATACCTCTTATAAAAGAGTAGATGAAAATCTAACCCCATGTCTAAAAGACTTTGTTGCAGAAGATCATGTAACTTATAAGCGTTTATTATTAAATTGCCCTATATTTATTTCAACTTTAATATATGATACAAAAAGAATTGGTAAATTACATATTCCTAATGTTCATAGAAGAGAAGATTATGCTATGATTCTCAATTTATCAAAAAAGATTGAAAACATACGAGCAATCCAGTCTCCTTTAGTTATTTACAGAATAAGACAAAATTCTTATTCGAGAAATAAATGGTTAATGTTTAAACTTCAATTTCTCGTTTATTATAATTTTTTAAATTTATCTTTATACAAATCTTTATACTATACTGCTCATTGGGCTTGTAATGGGTTAAAAAAATATAAAAAAATTTAATTCCTATTTATAACGAAATGATATTCATTTTAATTAGTAGAATTCATTCTATCAGTTCTTTATATTTTCTTCTACTAACATTCTTAGTTATATTTTTATAATATTATAATTAAAGAAATCTTACTATCTATATCTATAGTAAAAATATCTCTAAAAAATATTTTAGGAAGATTTTTTTTCTTAAAAATTAAAAAATCATAATTTTTAATTATTTTTTTAGTATCTGTTTACTAGATTGGATTGAAATTTTAAAATATACACTTCAGCGTGTTTTTCTTGAATATAAATGACTTAGGTTTTTTTATTATTTATACTTTTAGAAAATACTACTGAAGCATTTAAATTTATTAGCAGAAGGATCCTTTCGACTTATTTCTCTAATATGATTATAAATAAACTTGAAGATAAATTGGTATAAAAATAAATATATATATTTTTAATAAAATTTCTTTTTTTATTGAAATTGTAGGCTCATAATCATTATCTTTTTTTATCCTCTTTATTTATTAATTATCATCAAATACCCATGTAAGTTTCTTTTAGTCTGAAGAAACATAAACTTCTGATGCAATATTTATTGATTGTTTTACTCTAGTACTGTTAACGTATATTTAAACTTTTATATTGACAATTTACCGATTTGATTTTCATCTCGACCAAAGGTGAGCTTAAATCAATTCAACCTTCTCCCCCATCACTTATCCAAATTGCTTATTCACGCAGTGTTTCTGTTTCCTAACAATTATCATTTTCCTGAACTAAATAAGTACATTATATCATAAAAGTCAATGTTCTAATTTCAAAATTTGCTTTTTAACCTTTTATTCTACTAGAGTATTACTTTTATAAACATAATACCCTTAACTGGGATAACTGGATATGCTTACAATCCAACTTTTATTATATTTTTTATCCTGAAAAAAGAGAAAATCATTTTTATATCTTGTCAATGGCTCTATGTATAGATTCATCTAGTCATATACACGCCCAATCGGAATCTTCAATATCCATAGACATAACATTTCCATCGTCATAAAGTAAAATACTTAGCGTGACATTTACTATTGATAATAAAAGAATAAATAGCCAGTAAATTTTTATGAAAATTTATATTTTTAGAATTAACTAAACAAATAACAATATTAAATTAAAATAATTTATACCTAATAAATATTGTTATAATCATTTATATACTTATATACATATACCACAAGTTATAATTATATATATTAAATATAAACAACAAATTATTTAATTTTTTTATTAATCACTTTAATTATATTTATTA
>NZ_CAMLFD010000018.1:0-47498 GCF_946479295.1 uncultured Apibacter sp. | reverse complement strand
TTTTTCGTTAATTGGGGAAGAATCGACTATTTTTTTAGCTATATCTTCCTTATTAAAATTAACTAGATTCTTTTTATCTAAAGGGTTTATAAGGTTTTTTTAATGTTAAATTAAAAATAAATTATTTAAAAATAAATAAGATGTAAATGCAATTACATTTATTTTATAACTAAAATAATAAATATAGGTCTATAAGAACCAATGAGTATTAAAATGACAAATATTTTTTATAATAGATTAACTATGTTTTACATTAAAAAAGTTCTAAAGTGATTACTACCATATTACATAAAAAATGATGTAATTATCCTTTATACTTTCATAAATGATTTTTAATACAGTTAAATTTTATTAAAGTAAATAAAAATTATATAAGAAGGTGGATTTAATTTAATAATAAGTGGATAGTAACATTGTTTAAAAATATTGGCACAATTATTTTAGAATTAACTAATTATGCTTAAATAAAAAATAGAAGAATTACATTATATTTATGGTAAGAAAAGCGTATGGTTTTTATCTGAAAAAATTTATTGTAAATTTGAATTGTGAAAAATAAGATTAACATTGCCGATATTCCTGGAATTTCATCATTAATTAAAGATTATATAAATAAAAAGGAAAGTACAGTACCCTATTATGATAGAAATTTATCAAAAGAATCTTTACTATTTCAGGCAAAAGAAAAAACATCTAAGTATACTAATAGGGAAACGTTAGTTAAAGAAATGTATACTCAGTTGGATAGATTGGAATTGAGTGAAAAACAAAAATTAAATTTGAAAAAATTAGCCGATCCCAATTCAGTAACTATCACAACGGGACATCAACTTAATTTAATGACAGGGCCTTTATATTTTATCTATAAAATTTTACATGTTATTAAGTTATGTGATTCAATGAATGGAAGTCAAGATGAATATAATTTCATTCCTATTTTTTGGATGGCAACGGAAGATCATGATTTTGAGGAAATCAATCATTTTTATTTTAAAAATGAAAAGATATGCTGGAATGAGAAACACAATGATTTTGTTGGAGAAATTTCAACTTTAGGCTTAAAAGAAGTTCTTTCCGGATTTTATGAAGAATTAAAATATTATCCTCACGGTAAAGAATTAAGAAAAATTATTGAAAAATCTTATTTTTCCGAACCCACACTTTCTGATGCAACACGTATTATAGTACATGAATTGTTTAAAGAATATGGATTACTTTTCATTGATGCTAATAGTAAAACATTAAAAAAGTTGTTTACTCCTTATATTAAAGATGATATAAAAGAAAAAAAGTCATTTCACGCTATTTCAAAAACCATTGATAAATTAAAAGATAAAAATTATAAAATTCAGGTAAATCCAAGAAAAATTAATTTCTTTTATCATAATAATGAAGAAAGAAATCGTATTGATGAAACGAATGGAAGGTATTATATTTTAGGAAGTTGCAAAAATTTTAGTGAGAGTGAAATACTTGATGAAATTGATAATAAGCCTGAAAATTTTAGCCCTAATGCTTTAATGAGACCCGTATATCAAGAAGTATTATTGCCAAATGTTGCTTATGTAGGAGGGAATGCTGAAATTGCTTATTGGTTGGAATTGAAAGAATATTTTATGGAACAAAAAATTTCTTTTCCAATTCTAATACCGAGAAATTCATTCTTGTTGACAAGCACCAATCAAGAAAAAAAAATGCAACGACTTCATTGGGAAATTACCGATTTATTTCATCCGAAAGAATCTATAATTAATTCTATAGTTGAAAAAGTATCTTCTTATAAATTTGATGTTTCAAAATATGAAAGTCGACTTGAAAGTATATTCAAAGATTTGTTAAATGAGTCTTCGAATACAGACTCGAGTTGGAAAGATATGATTCTTGCTCAACAAAAAAAACAATTAAACGGATTACAAAAAATAGAAAAACGTTTTTATAAAGCAAATAGGCTAAAGCATAAAGAAATTGTTTTGAATTTTGAATCTTTGTATGATGAAATGTTTCCTAATGGAACTTGGCAGGAAAGAATTCTAAATTTTTCTTATTACTATGCAATCATGGGAGCCGAATTTTTAGCTCGAATTTATAATGAAACTAGTGAATTCGAAAATAAATTAACAGTCTTTAATTTAGAAAAGGGAAATAAATAATTTAATTACATTTGCATCAAAGTTATTTAAGAATGAAAAAGCAATTTAATACGCTGCTATTATTATTTATAAGTTCCTTTATGCTTTCGCAACAGCATCATACTGTAGTTGCGAAAGAAACACTATATGGGTTGAGCAAAAAATATAATGTTTCAATTGAAGATTTAAAGAAAGCAAATCCTCAACTGAATAATCGTGCGCTGCAAATAGGAGATATACTAGTTATTCCGGATAAAAGCACGCCATCAAATTTAAATAGAATTTCCGAATACGATTCATCAATAAATTTACAACGTAAACAAAATGAGGAGAATTCAGAGTATATTTTTATTACCGTTGAGCCCAAACAAACTTTATATGGACTAAGTAAAAAATATAATACTACCATTAAAGCTATAAAAAGTTTAAATCCATCATTAGATAAAAATGGCCCTAAAATAGGAGAAGTTCTGAAAATTCCTAATAATTCAAAAGTTCAGGACAAAATCACTTATAGCCATGTTTACAATCAAAATGATCAAAATACTCGCAATGAACCTAAAAATGTTAATTCAGAATCTAAAGATGAAAAAGTAGGTGCGAATAATTTAAATCAAACTGAAACAAGAGTAAATAATGGGGAAGAAAAAGAGCCGATCAATTTAAACAATAATAAATCAGAGACAGTATCTGATCTAGAGTTCAAAAAAGAGGGGGTAAACATAGTTATGTTTTTACCATTCCATACAGGAGAAACTTCAAACAACGCAGAAAAGAGAATTGCAACCCAATTTTATTCCGGTGTTAAATTAGCTATGGATTCGTTATCCAATAAAGGAAAAAAAATTCATGTTAAAATATTTGACAGTAGTAATAATAAAGAATATCAGGAAATAATAAACACATATAATTTCTCAAATACTAACTTAATTATTGGACCTTTATTCAAATCTGATCTCTTAGCAATTACAGAAAAAATTAAAAAGGTCCCTATAATATCGCCGTTTTCCTCAAGTGATGATTTAGATGATTATGAAAATTTGATTTTATATAATACCAAAGATCAAATTTTAGTTGAAAAAATAGTTGATGAAATGATGAAAAAATATGCAGATGAAAAAGTGTATATTTTATATGATGACGATCATTATAAAGCTGCTATGTATTTTCAATCATTAGTGAAGGAAAAAAGTAGTAATGCTGAAATTGTTTTAACTAAAAACGCTGAGGATATTATACCGGATAGAAATCTTGTAACCAACGAATATAATAAGATTTATGCAATTTTATTTTCAAACCAAGAACCTATTGTAAATAAATATTTAGATACAATTGTAATGTATCAATCCAATCAGGTTAATCCAATATCTTTATTTTATTCATCTTTATTTGATAATAGTAAATATGAAGAAAAGCTTCTAGACTTAGGTTTACTTTATTTAGATACCAATTATGTAAATGAATATGGATTTAATGAACAAAAAATGCTGAAAATGTATACGAAAGAATATTGTCATATGCCGGATAAATATGCGATAGCCGGTTTTGATGTTACCTATGATATCCTTAGTCGAGTGGACGAGAAAGGTAACTTATCCAATTCAATAATGAAGGTAGAAACTAAACAAGTAAGCAATAAATATTCTTTTAGAAGGATTAAGAAAAATGGAGCGTGGGTAAATCAAGAAGCAAGACTTATAAAATTATTAAAGTAATAATAAACAAATAAAATAAAAACAATAAAATTCTTAATATTAAAAAAGATTAATGAATTCATTAGTATTTCCCGGACAGGGGTCTCAGTTTCCAGGCATGGGAAAAGAAATATATGAGAGCCGAGCAGATATTAAAGAAATGATGAACTCAGCAAATGATATACTGGGATTCAATATCATTGATATTATGTTTAATGGAACCGTAGAACAACTCATCCAAACCAAGGTTACCCAACCAGCTATTTTTATTTATTCCATAGCTTCAGCAAAAGTAAATGAAAATTCCAGAATTGAAATGGTTGCCGGCCATTCCCTTGGTGAATTTTCAGCTTTAGTAGGTAATGGGGTCCTTTCTTTTGATAGTGGGTTGAGATTGGTATATGAAAGAGCTTTGGCAATGCAGGACGCCTGCGAGGAAAATCCTTCTTCAATGGCTGCTATTATCGGATTAGAAGATAGCGTTGTAGAGTCTGTTTGTAATGAAATTTCCACTGAAAAAAATTTAGTTGTCCCTGCAAATTACAATTGTCCCGGACAGATTGTGATTTCCGGTCATACTTCGGCTGTAAAACGTGCATGTGAACTACTAAAAGAAAAAGGAGCTAAACGAGCAATTATGCTTCCGGTAAGTGGTGCCTTTCATTCACCTCTAATGAGTAGTGCCCAGAAAAGATTGGAAGATATTATATTAAAAACCAAATTTAATACTCCAAGTGTACCCATCTATCAGAATTATACGAGTAAAGCTGTGACCCATATAGATGAAATAAAAGAAAATCTTATAAAGCAATTAACGTCTCCCGTAAACTGGACTAAAACTATACGAAATATGATACAAGACAATTGTGACGTATTTGTAGAAACAGGACCGGGTAAAGTTTTACAAGGTTTGATTAAAAAAATTGACAATACAGTGGAAGTTACCTCTTTATCAAATTAAAATTTTATATCGTTTATATTTAAAGAGATCTGAATCAGGATCTCTTTTTTTTGTAAAATAAATTATAATTTTTAAATTGGATAAGCTAAATTGTAATTTAAAAAATATAAAAATATATACGATAGAGTTTTATATGATAAAATAACAATATATATTAAATAATATGTATTTTATATTGTTTATGGTGAAATATTTCAATTAGATTATTAAATTAGGTGTGAATACTTAAAACAGCCTTATAAATGATCTTCTAAATTTAATGTTAAATGTAACAATTTGCTGTTAAAACATACAAATTAGTAATTACAATTGTAAATGACATGATTTCATTGAAAAACATACATAAATATTATGACATTGGACATAATAAATTACATGTATTGAAAGGGATTAATCTTGAAATAGAGGAAGGAGAGATGGTTGCGATAATGGGGTCTTCCGGATCTGGTAAATCGACATTGTTGAATATATTGGGTATATTGGATTATGCGGATGAAGGAGAATATCTTTTGGATGGAGTTAAAATAGAAAAAGATTTAAGTGAGGCAAAGGCAGCGGATTACAGAAACAAATTTTTAGGTTTTGTTTTCCAATCTTTTAATCTTATAAGCTTTAAAAATGCAATGGAAAATGTTGCTCTACCTTTATATTACCAAAAAGTAAAACGTTCAGAAAGAAATGCTCGAGCAATGGAGTATTTAAAAATGGTAGGTCTAGATGATAGAGCTGATCACATGCCAAATGAATTGTCGGGAGGACAAAAACAAAGGGTTGCCATTGCACGTGCCTTGGTAACGCATCCCAAAGTAATTTTAGCAGATGAGCCTACCGGAGCATTAGATAGTCAGACAACTTATGATGTAATAAAATTTCTACAAAAAATTAATAATGAAGGAAAAACTATTTTAATAGTAACACATGAACCTGATGTGGCTAAGCAATGTAAGAGAGTTGTTCATTTAAAAGATGGAATTATTGAAAGAGATGAATGTATTAATCAAGAAGTTTTAGTATAAATTATTAACTATGTTTAGTATAGATCGCTGGCAAGAAATATTTTATTCTATTAAGCAGAATAAATTAAGAACTTTTCTTTCCGGATTTACAATATCTTTAGGGTTATTTATCTTTATTATACTTTTTGGATTCGGTAATGGTTTAAAAAACGGGTTTTCCCGTGATTTTATATTAGACTCTTCCAGTACTATTAATATAATTCCCGGAAAAACTACTGAGGCATATTTAGGTTTACAACAAAATAGGAATATTACCCTTAAAAATGAAGATTTTGATCTCGTTAGGAAAGAATATAATCATGAATTAGAATATAAAACGGCTACTATAACACAACCTGAGAATGTAATTTATAAAACAAGTTCGGGCATATATACAGTACAAGCTACATATCCGGATAAGCAATATATTGAAAAAGCAATCGTTACTTCAGGACGATTCTTAAATCAATCAGACATTAATAATAAGACAAAATTCGCTGTAATTGGGCGTTTAGTTGAAAAGGATCTTTTTAAAAATGAAAAACCCTTAGGTAAATATATCAATATCGGAGGCATAAATTATAAGGTTGTTGGAATATTTAGCGATGAAGGAGGAGATAATGATGAGCGAATAATTTACATACCAATAACTACCTTACAAATTCTCAAAAAAAATACTGATGAAGTAAGTCAAATAGATGTAGCGTATTTATCCGATATGGAGCCTAGCGTGGCTGTAAAATTAGGTGACGAAATTGAAAAAACCTTACGCACCAAATTAAAAATATCTCCTTCAGATAGAACCGGATTGGTTATCAGAAATAGAGCTCAGAATATGGAAGATACCTATTCTTTTTTCATGGTTATTTCATCTTTAGTTATGTTTATTGGATTTGGTACTATAATGGCCGGAATTATAGGTATCAGTAATATAATGGTTTATATAGTCAAAGAAAGAACTAAAGAAATTGGAATTAGAAAAGCCTTGGGAGCACGTCCTTTAAGTATAGTTGGATTAATATTACAAGAATCTATTTTTATAACAGTTCTTTCCGGAATTACTGGTGTTGCTTTAGGTAGCTTAACTTTATATTTAATAGGAAATAACCTATCAACTTATCTTATTGTTGATCCTTCTGTAAGCAAAGAATTATTGTTTTTTGCAACATTATCTTTAATAACTTTTGGCTCTATAGCAGGATTTATTCCGGCTAGAAAAGCTGCAAAAATTAAACCGATTGAAGCATTAAGTTCAGACTAAATTATTTAATAAAATAAATTATAAACTATAAAGATGCAAATTTTCGATAGAGAAACATGGGTTGAAATTTACCATACTCTCAGTAAAAATAAGTTACGCACGATTTTGACAATGATAGGTGTAGCCTGGGGTATGTTTCTATATGTATTTCTTCTTGGAGCTGCCAAAGGTGCTGAAAATGGATTTTACAAAATTTTCGACGGATATGCAACGAATAGTATATTTCTATGGGGAGGATCTACTGGAGAACCCTATAAAGGTTATCCCAGAGGAAGGGATTTAATCATTCATTTAGATGATGAAGAATACTTAAAAAAACAAATTCCAGAAATAGATTTTGTAGTGCCGAGAAGTGCGGCAGAATCAGAACAAAGCGTTATTAATCGAAAAAATAAAAGTAAAAATTTCACCGTTTTTGGAGATTTTGCTTCAGTTTCCAAAGTTCAAAAAAAACAATTGATAACCGGAAGATTATTAAATGAAGAAGATGATATTCAGAAAAAAAAGGTAACTATCATTGGTAAAGAAGTATATGAACAATTATTTAATCATGAGGAAAATGCTATAGGTCAATATATTAAAATCAATGGAATATATTTTCAAGTAGTGGGAGTATATAGAAATCCCAATTCAGGATTTTTACAAGAAGATGTAGTTTATATTCCTTTTAATACCTATCAAAAAATATATAATCAAGGAGATAAAGTAAACTGGATGGTAATTTCCATTAAGCCACAGTATAACGTAAATATAGTTGAGGAAAAAATTAAAGCAGCTTTAAGAAAAAAATACGACGTTGCTCCAACCGATGAAAAAGCATTTGGAGCTTGGAATTTTGCCGAAAATTTTAGAAAATTAACTAATTTCTTAAAAGGATTACAAATACTTACTTGGTTCGTTGGTGGATTAACGATCCTTGCCGGGGTAGTAGCAATTTCCAATATATTATTGATCACAGTTAAAGAAAGAACTTTAGAGATTGGTATTCGAAGAGCATTAGGAGCAAAACCCGCAGAAATAAGAACACAAATTCTTATGGAGAGTGTTTTCTTAACTGTTCTTTCCGGACTTCTTGGATTTATTTTGGGAGTGTTACTCTTAATAGGTATGAGCTCATTTATGGGAGAAGCCAATCCGAAGTTTCCGTTCTATAACCCAACTGTAAATATATGGAACGTATTAGCCGCCCTAATTTTAATGGTAAGTTTAGGGTTGTTTATCGGATTAATACCGGCACAAAGAGCTGTACAAATTAAGCCTATTGAGGCATTAAGAACAGAATAATAAAGCCTCTACAAGAAAGTTAATATATTAGCTATTATTTAAATAATAAATGGAGCAATCATATAACTAAGTTTAATTTTGGGTGTTAAAGTGTGAACATATCAAGTATTTGGTATATATTATGAAACGCTAAAACAAAGAAATAGGATTTTCATATGTTGAAAATCCTATTTTAATATCCGATTGTAAACAAATTATTAAAAAAAATTTTAATAAAATAGTACCTTTGTACTCATTCTAAAAAATAATAATTCATGTCAGAAATTACAGCAAAATATACCCCTAAGAATGTAGAAAATAAATGGTATAAATTTTGGATGGAAAACAACTTTTTTCATTCCGAGCCAAACGATAAAAAACCTTATACCATTGTTATTCCTCCACCTAATGTTACTGGAGTATTACATATGGGGCATATGCTTAATAATACTATACAGGATGTATTGATTAGGCGTGCACGTATGCTGGGATTTAATGCTTGTTGGGTACCAGGAACAGACCATGCTTCCATAGCCACTGAAGCTAAAGTAGTAAATAAACTAAAAGAAGAAGGCATAAGTAAATTTGACATTGGAAGAGAAAAGTTTTTGGAACATGCTTGGGAATGGACTCATACGCATGGAGGAATTATATTAGAACAATTAAAAAAATTAGGATGTTCATGCGATTGGGATAGAACTAAATTTACCCTTGATGGAGACCTTTATAATTCTGTGATTAAATGTTTTGTAGATCTTTACAACAGAGGATATATTTATAAAGGAAACAAAATGATTAATTGGGACCCTGAAGCAAAAACCAATATATCAGATGAAGAAGTAATTTATAAAGAACAAAACGGGAAATTATATTTTGTTCGCTATAAAGTAATAGGTGAAGATAACTATGTTATTGTTGCAACAACCAGACCTGAAACAATTTTTGGTGATACAGCGCTATGTATTAATCCTAATGATGAAAGATATAAATATTTAAAAGGGAAAAAAGTAATCGTTCCTATTTGTAATAGAGAAATTCCAGTTATAGAGGATGATTATGTAGATACCGAATTCGGGACAGGGGTTCTAAAAATAACTCCAGCCCATGACATGAATGACTATAACCTGGGAAAGAAGCACCAATTAGCTACCATTGATATTTTTAATGATAATGCAACTCTTAATGAAAATGGAATGCATTATAAAGGAAAAGATAGATTTGTAGTACGAAAGGAAATAGCAAGAGAACTTAAAGAAAAAAATCTACTTGAAAAAGAAGAGAATTATGTTAATAAGGTAGGAACTTCAGAAAGAACCGGAGCAGTAATCGAGCCTAAAATTTCGATACAGTGGTTTATGAAAATGAAAGATTTCGCTAAACCAGCTTTAGATGCTGTGTTAAAAGATGAGCTTAAATTATATCCGGAAAAATTTGTAACTACATATAGAAATTGGCTCGAAGATATTCATGATTGGAATATTTCACGCCAACTTTGGTGGGGACATAGAATTCCTGCTTATTATTATGGGACAGGAGAAAACGATTTTGTTATAGCTCAAACAAAAGAAGAAGCTTTAAAATTAGCTCTTGAAAAAAATTCTGACATTACCATTGATACGCTAAGACAAGAAGAAGATGTATTAGATACTTGGTTTTCTTCGTGGTTGTGGCCTATTTCAGTTTTTAATGGAATAAACGAACCCGATAACAAAGAAATAAATTATTATTATCCCACTCAAGACTTAGTAACCGGACCGGATATTATATTTTTCTGGGTTGCCAGAATGGTCATGGCAGGATATGCATTTAGAAATGAAAAGCCATTCTCTAATGTATATTTTACCGGAATTGTAAGAGATAAGTTAAGAAGAAAGATGTCAAAACAGTTAGGTAATTCACCTGATCCTTTACATTTAATTGAAGAATACGGAGCAGATGGAGTACGTGTTGGAGTATTACTAAGTTCTTCAGCAGGAAATGATTTAATGTTTGATGAAGAATTATGTTTACAAGGAAGAAATTTCGCCAATAAAATTTGGAATTCATTTCGTTTACTGAAATCTTGGAATATCGATTCATCAAAATCTCAAACAGTTGAAAGTAAAGAAGCCATTTCTTGGTTGAAAAATAAAATTGCCAAAACCGTAGTTGATATTAATACAGATTTTGAAAAATATCGAATTTCTGATGCTCTAATGAGCCTATATAAACTTGTATGGGATGATTATTGCTCCTGGTATTTAGAAGTTGTTAAACCGCCGTTTGGAGAATCCATAGATGAAAAAACGTTTTTAGATACTATAGCGATTTTAGAAGACCTTTTAAAATTATTACATCCGTTTATGCCATTTATTTCCGAAGAAATTTGGCAGACCATTAAAGAAAGAGATGTACAAGAAAGTCTTATAATTACTACCTGTGTTTCAGAAGACTCTTTTGACGAAACTATAATTTCCAATTTTGAAATAACTAAAGAAATTATATCCTCCATAAGAAATTTCAGATCCGAGAAAGGAATTTCTCCTAAAGAAGAGCTAATACTTATATTTAAATCCAATCAGCAGTTGGATAATATCGATATCATTAAGAAATTAGCTAATATTTCCGAAATTACCGACAAAATAACTGATGATAAACCATCCTATACTTTTTTAGTTGGTAAATTAGAATTCGCTATACCATTTACCCAAACTATTGATACAGAAGCTGAGAAATCAAAAATAATTGAAGATATCGCTTATTTAGAAGGATTTTTAAAAAGCGTTAATGCAAAATTATCTAATGAAAAATTTGTGAACGGAGCACCTGAAAAAGTAGTTGAAATGGAAAAGAAAAAACAATCCGATACCCTTGAAAAAATTTCAATATTAAAAGAAAGCTTAAAAAAATTATAATTAATACAATTTACATATAATTATTTTATAAGATAAAATCAAAAGTGCTTTACTATATTTTTTATAATATGTATTGAATCAATGCGTTAATTTTATAAAAAAATTAGTATTATATAATTAGTTAAATATCATTATTTTATGAAAGCTATTACTGTATTTTTTTGTTTTATCTCTATAATTTTATATGGGCAAATAGAGAAAAATTTTATAGATTTATCCGAATATCCGAATAAACATATTTTATCTTCTCTTATCAATGAAACTTCTGCCGTTGAATATTATAAGAATTATCTTTATACCTGTAATGATAGTGGAGGTAAGGCAGAAGTTTATAAATTGAATTCTAGTAATGGTAACGTTCTTCAAACTATTAAAATTAAAGGAATTAAAAATGTTGACTGGGAAGAATTAGCACGTAAGGGTGATACCCTTTATATTGGAGATTTTGGAAACAATTTAGGAATTCGTAAAGATTTAACCATATATTCAATCAAACTTCCTTCGGATTATTCACAAATTATAGAAGTTCCAATTTTGGAAAAATTCCGGTTTATTTTTGAAGATCAAAAGGAATTCAGTAACCAAGGAAGTTATCAAACCAATTTTGATTGTGAAGCTTTTATTTATTATAAAAATAAACTACATTTATTTACAAAACGATGGAGTGATTTTCAAACTACACATTATGAGTTGGATTTAAAATCATCTAAAATTCCTATCATAGCAAAAAAGATAGAAACATTTGACACCGAATGCCTAATTACAGGTTCCGATATTCATAAAGATACCTTATATTTGATAGGATATACCAAAGAAACAGCTTATGTTTGGAAATTTTATGATTTCTTTGAGAATAAATTTTTTAATGGTAAAGCCCAACAATCCCTGATCGGATTGACGGGAGCTGTAGGACAAACTGAAGGTATTGCAGTTACTGATAACTACATTTATATTACAGGAGAAGAAATGAATTATTCGTTATTTCATGTAGATCCTACTCTTTATATTTTAAATAAAGAAGAATTGAATTAAAAGTTAAAAAAATTATTGAGATCTATTATAATTATTAAATATTATTTTCTATCAATTTACACCCGTAAGTTTTATTATATAATTTAATTGTATATTCAAAATAGTATTTGTACAAATAAAAAATTATATATTCCTATACAGTCATTGAAAATAACTTAGTCTGAGGTGCATTTTTCATCATTCTTAAATCAAATGCCATACAGATATTACGAATAAAGGAACGTCCTTCTTCTTTAATAATTAATGAATTTTCATTCAATTCAATGAGACCATCAGCCTCAAATTCTTTTAACCTTTCAATAATTTCAGGATAATTAGTAAAGATAATTTCGTTTTCCCATCTTGTTTCTAATAAACACATCAAGTTGAGGATATGTCTTCTTATAAATAGATCTTCGGCATTTAAAATATGACCACGAAAAACGGGAAGTTTATGATCATTTACTTTTTGATAATATTCTTCAATAGTTTTTACATTTTGAGCAAAGGCATACCAATTGTCAGAAATGGATGAAACGCCTAATCCTATCATTACCTGTGTTGAGGAAGAAGTATAACCCATAAAATTTCTATGAATTTTTTTATTTAACATGGATTGATATAACGAATCAGATTTTAATGAAAAATGATCCATACCGATCTCAAAATATCCCATTTTTTCTAATAGTTCTTTGCCTTTTTCATATAATTCTCTCTTGATTTCTCCGCTAGGTAAATCTTCCTCTTTAAATCCTCTTTGTCCAACCCCTTTAATCCAAGGAACATGAGCATAGGAATAAAACGCAATTCGATCGGGTTGCAAAAATTCGGTTTTTTTTATTGTGTGAATTACTTTATTTAAATCTTGAAAGGGGAGACCAAATACTAAATCATGACTTATACTTTCATAGCCTATTTCACGAGCTATTTCAGTTACTTTCTTTACATTTTCAAAAGGTTGAATTCTATGTATTGCTTTTTGTACTCTTATATCATAATCTTGTACGCCAAAGCTCACCCTTTTAAATCCGAGATTATAGAGTGCTTGGAGATGTTCACGAGTAGTATTATTAGGATGACCTTCAAAACTAAATTCTTTATTCGGGTGAATCTCTGCTTTAGAAAAGATGTTTTCCAATAAATAGATTAGATTTTTGGGTGAAAAAAATGAGGGAGTTCCCCCACCTAAATGCAATTCTCTGATAATAGGTTTTTCAGACAAAACATTCAAATAAAGTTGCCATTCTTTTAAAAGAGTTTCAATATATACTAATTCTACATTATGTTGTTTTGTTATGCGTTTATTGCAAGCACAAAAAGTACATAAGCTTTCACAAAAAGGTAAATGAAGATAGAGACTTATACCTTCTTTTGAATTACTTTCTTTAAAAGATTTTTGTAGGGTATCGATCCATTTTTCGGTGGAAAAATTTTTTTCATCCCAATAGGGTACAGTTGGATAACTTGTATATCTTGGACCCGGAACATTGTATTTTTGTATAAGAGTATTATTTAGCATTTTCATATCGTTATTACAAAATTATTTATAATAAAACAGAAAATTTAAATAAAACAATTATTTTCAACTATATAATTATTAATTATAGTAATAATAGATTAACAAAGTTTATAACTTATGTAATTTAATATAAGTAATAAAAAATAATTGAGTATGCATAAGCATCCTTTATATTATAAATAATTTTGATAAAATAATAGAACTTATATGTATAATTTCAACTTATTAAAATTTTTAAAAATCTAGCTTATAGCTTCTCTTATTTTTACCAATTTTTCAAGAAGGTTTTCTAAAAAATCTAATTTGAGCATATTAGCTCCGTCAGAAAGCGCTTTTTCAGGATTAGGGTGAGTTTCGATAAAAATACCGTCAGCACCTACAGCTATACCTGCTTTAGCAATGGTTTCAATCATGTCAGGTCTGCCTCCGGTTACTCCAGTAGTCTGATTAGGCTGTTGCAAAGAATGAGTAACATCTAAAATGACCGGAGCGTATTGTCTCATAGTAGGAATTCCTCTATAATCAACAATTAAATCATGATATCCAAAGGAAGTACCTCTATCAATGATAGCATAATTGTTATTTCCGGAATCTTTAATTTTTTGAGCGGCAAATTGCATGGCTTCCGGTGATAAAAATTGACCTTTTTTTAAGGTAATGTATTTTCCGGTTTTTGCTGCCGCGATTAATAAATCGGTCTGTCTTATCAAAAATGCAGGAATTTGTAAAACATCTACATATTCGGCTGCCCACTTAGCTTGCTCATTTTCATGAATATCGGTGGTGGTAGGAATGGAATAAGTATCGCCTACTTTTTTTAATATTTCTAATGATTTTTGTTCGCCAATGGTTGTAAAACTATCCACCCTAGATCTATTGGCCTTTTTAAAAGAACCTTTAAAGATATAGGGGATACCTAATTTACTAGTAATTTCAACAATTTTACCTGCAATATCTATAGCCATTTGTTCTCCTTCAATAATGCATGGCCCCGCAATTAAAGTAAAATTATTTTTATCTATGTTTTTTATTTTAGGAATCGATAATAAGCTATTTTTCATGGTACTCTTTTTTACAAATTTACTATATATTTACGATCCATGGAAATTACTAATAAAAGCTTTCTTAACTATTAAATTTGATGGTAGTTAAAAAAATATTGATTACCAGCAAGTAGTATTAATTAGTGAGTATAAGCTAAAAAAATAATAAAAATTACTGAAGCTGATTATAATGAATGTATGATTTCCATTTATCAAGAACCTGCTTCATATCTTCAGGTAAGTCAACTTCAAAAAACATTTCTTTATTTGTTTTAGGGTGAACAAAACCTAATGTGCGAGCGTGTAATGCTTGACGCGGCAGAATTTGAAAGCAATTCTCAACAAACTGTTTATATTTTGTGAATGTTGTACCTTTCAAAATTATATGACCTCCATATCGTTCATCATTGAAAAGAATATGACCTTTATATTTCATATGAGCCCGAATTTGATGCGTTCTTCCTGTTTCAAGCCTGCATTCAACTAAAGTTACATATCTGAATCTTTCTAAAACTTTATAATGAGTAACAGCATGCTTGCCATGAGAACCATCCGGAAAAACGGCCATTTGCATACGATCCTTTAAATCACGACCAATATTACCGATGATGGTCCCTTCATCTTCTTCAAAATTACCCCATACTAAAGCATTATATACTCTTTTTGTTGTTTTATTAAAAAATTGCTTAGCTAGGTGATTCATTGCAAACTCATTTTTAGCGATTACCAACAAACCAGAAGTATCTTTATCGATCCTATGCACAAGTCCCGGACGTTTCTCTAAATCAGTTTGAAAATAAGGTAAAGTACTAAAATGGTATGCCAAGGCATTAACTAAAGTACCTTCAAAATTACCGAATCCGGGATGAACAACCATTCCGGCATTTTTATTAACAACTAGCAAATCATCATCCTCATAAATAATATCAATAGGTATATTTTGCGGTACAATTGTAGTGTCGCGAGGCGGATGCGCTAAAACTATAGATACTATATCGTTGGGCTTTACCTTGTAATTTGATTTTACAGGATTGTTATTCACTAAAATATTTCCCGCTAATGCAGCTTTTTGTATTTTATTTCTTGTCGAATTCTCAATAAGATTAACAAGATATTTATCAACACGTACAGAACCTTGCCCTTTATCTACATAAATTTTAAAATGTTCATATAGCTCATCGGCATCACTATTGTGATGTATATCTAGGTATTCTTCTTTTTCCATGGAAATTTGTGAAGTTACTATTCTACAATAACCCTTCTTGGCTTTTGTATAGGATTATCATTAGAAAGGTTCTGTTGAGATGTATTATTACCTGATGAATTAGACAAATCATTGTTTAAAGAAGGTACATTTTTACCATCAATTATAGTATTATCCGGGTCATCATACAAATAGTTAATAGAATTTAATGAATCCGAATATTTATGAATATTAAATATTTCATCTAAAGATTTTATTTTACCTTTCAATTTATCTAAAGGTTTGTTACTTAGATAAATATCAATGGGTTGTCCTTGGTCATAAATAAAGGAGGGAGCAGGAACTTGATAATAAACACGGTTATTACTAGTATTTGCAGGATCTTCATAAGTAATAGTTCCAATTGAAAACAAATTTTCTGCAATCATTTTTTTTGCGGTTTCTTCATTAAGTCCTATAAAATTAGGTACGGAAACATTCTTCGCAAGGCTCTTAGCTAAAACAATTGTTAAGGGAGAAAAACGAGGCAAAGTTTCGCCAGGCTGAATCTCTTTACCCTTATAAAGAAGCCTAAGAACCGTATTAGATGCAAAATTGGGTTCATAAATGGTATCAGCTACTTTTAAACCTACCAAATCCAATTGACTAAAAGCAAGATATTTATATTTTCCAATAACATTGGGAACTGTAGTAGGTTTCCATGTTTTAGCATTAGCACGTATAAATATTCTTCTTCCTTTTTTAACATTAGATCCAATCAATGGATATATATCTAAAATTTGATAAGATTTATATTTAGGATCATATTTAGAAGTATCAATTTCATATTCCAAATCAATTTCTTCAAGTTTTTTAACTGCTTGATCTAAAGATAGATTATTTAAGTTAGGAACTTCCACCTGAACACCATGATTAGTGAAAGCATTTAACCAAAGAAAAATTCCCTGTAAAAGTCCAACAAAAATGAGTACAGCCAGTACAAGATTAACCCAAAATTGCCAAGATGTTAACAGTTTTAAGATTTTCATATTTACTTTTTACGAAGCAAATATATAAATAATAAAAATAATATAGTTTATTAGTTAAAAATATGTTTAATTTTGTATGTCTTAATTCTAAATAACAATAATTAATTACTATCATTAGTAAACTTTAAATTTTATGATTACAGTTGGAATTGTAATGGGAGGTTACTCTGATGAAAGCCTTGTTTCACTTAAAAGTGGGGAATATTTTTATTCTCAAATTGATAAAACTAAATATAAAGTTTTTAAAATACATATTTTAAAGGATGGTTGGAATGTCATAGAAGAAGAACAAGCCTATCCTATTAATAAAGGAGATTTTACCTTTCAGTTAAATGAGAAAAAAATAAATTTTGATGTATTATTAAATACAATTCATGGTTATCCAGGAGAAAATGGATTAATGCAGGCATATTGGGAACTATTAAATATACCTTATTCCGGTTGTTCTTTTTATACATCTGCTTTGACTTTTAACAAAAGAGATACCTTATCGGTACTTAAGAAATTTAATGTTTCAGTAGCTAAATCAGTATATGTTAATAAAGGAGATCAAATAGATATTGATTCCATTATTAATGAAGTTGGTTTACCTTGTTTCGTTAAGCCCAATCAATCAGGATCAAGTTTAGGGGTTTCAAAGGTGAAAAAAAAGGAAGATTTTATGCAAGCTTTGGATTTTGCATTTAAAGAAGATAAGGCAGTATTAATTGAAAGTTTTTTAGAAGGAAAAGAGGTTCAGGTAGGAGTATTTAAATATAAAGGCGAAGTTGTTGTCGTTAATACAACGGAAATTATATCTAAAAATGAATTTTTTGATTATGAAGCCAAATACTTGGGAGCATCCGAGGAAATAACACCGGCTCGTATATCAGAAAAAGAAGATACATATATAAAAGAAGCTGCAGCACATATATATAAATCTTTAGATATGATTGGATTTTCAAGACTAGATTTTATTATTGTGAATGAAATTCCTTATTTTTTAGAAATTAACACAACACCGGGTTGCTCTCCGGCAAGTATCTTTCCTCAGCAAGTTAAGCAAGCAGGATTAAATTTTTCAGATTTATTAGATAACGAAATATCATTAGCATTACAAAGATTTGAAAAAAAATAAACATGGAAAGAGTAGCAGTATTTCCCGGTTCTTTTGATCCTATAACCTTGGGGCATTTTAATATTATTGAACGAGCAGTTCCTCTATTTGAAAAAATTATTGTTGCCATTGGTAATAACTCTAATAAAGAATATATGTTTCCTTTAGAGAAAAGAATGGAATGGATAAGGGAAACAGTAAAAATATTTCCGAATGTAGAAGTAGATTTTTTTGATGGTCTGACTATTGATTATTGTGCGAAAAGAAAAGCACCTTATATAATTAGAGGTCTTAGGAATCCGGCAGATTTTGAATTTGAAAAAGCCATAGCACATACCAATCGTACTCTAGCAAAAAAGTCAATAGAAACGGTTTTCTTTTTAACATCATCAGGAAAATCATTTATTAGTTCAAGTATTGTACGAGAAATTATGAGATATAAGGGAGATTATGAAATACTAGTACCCAAAGCTGTTAGAATATGATATTATTATTAAAATAATATATAACATAGTTTAATACAAAAATATTTTGTGAAATCAATAATTATGGAATAGATATCTTTTAATTGATGTAAGAGTATTTATTTCTTATTTTATCAAATCTTAGATAATAATTATTGTTTAGTTAAATTTTTTGTATTTATTTTACATAATATTTTTGAAAATAATTATAAAATTAATTTATATAACAAATGGAAAAACAACAACTAGCCCAATCAAACTCAAGAAAAAAAGTAGGAGGATTAAATCCTTTTATTACGATCATTATTTTAGTAATCATAGCAGAATGTATTTATCATTTTGTGTTAGGTGCATCTTCTAATTTTAAGGGAGAAACTACAGATAGTGATCCTAAAACATTCATGGGGATCATTCACAAAGGAGGGGTTATTGTTCCTTTTTTGATTTCCTTTTTACTAATGGTAATCGTATTTTCAATTGAAAGATTTTTTATTATTGGAAAGGCTGAAGGAACTAATAGCTTAACAAAATTCGTTAACGAAGTAAGATCATTATTAGATAAAAATGATATAGATAATGCCATATCACTATGTGATAAGCAAAAAGGTTCTATAGGAAATGTAGTTAAAGAAGGGTTAATTTCATATAGAGCATTATCAAATGACACTACCTTGGATAAAGAACAAAAACTTGTATCTTTAAATAAAACATTAGAAGAAGCTACAACATTGGAAATGCCAGTGCTCGAAAAAAATATGACAATTTTAGCAACTATTGCATCTATTGGTACACTAGTAGCCTTAATGGGTACTGTAATTGGTATGATTAAAGCATTCTTTGCTTTAGGTGAAGGAGGAGGATCTCCGGATGCCGCTGCTCTATCCGTAGGTATATCAGAAGCACTTGTAAATACAGCTCTAGGTATTGGAACTTCAGCTTTAGCTATTGTTGCGTATAACTATTTTACATCAAGAATTGATACTTTAACATTTAAAATTGATGAGGTAGGTTTAAGTATTCAACAGTCTTTTTCTGCTCACCATTAATTAAGTTTTAAATTTTCTTTTTTTAGTAAAAAGAAAGTTAAAAGAATAAGATTTGAAATTATTTTAAAAACTTAAAAAATAATATGGCAAGAGTTAAACCAAAAAGACACGGAATACATATAGATATGACGCCAATGAGTGATTTGGCATGGTTGCTGTTAACATTCTTTATCTTGACTACACAATTTAAGCCTAAAGAAACAGTTACCATAGACCCTCCTTCATCGATATCCCAGATTAAGGTTAAAGATCATGGAATGATGAAGATATCTATAACTTCAGATGGAAAATACTACTTCTCAATGGATGAAGAAAAATATAAAATTCAATTATTAGAAGCAATGGGAGAGAAGTACGGTATCAATTTTACGGATCATGAAAAAAGAGAGTTTAGAAATTTAACCGATTTTGGAGTATCAATTACCGGACTTAAACAATATTTAAATATACCGGAAGGACGAAGAGAGTCAGTTAATGTTCCAGGAATTCCTGCAGACAGTGCTAAACCTGAAATTACCGATTGGGTCTTTGAAGCTAGAGAACTAGCTAAGAAAAACGGTGACTCATTAGATTTAGGAATTAAAGGTGACGTAAATACGCAATACCCTGTTTTTAAAAATCTTTTGGCAAGATTACAGGAAAAGAATATGAATAAATTTCAATTAATTACATCTGCCGAAAATAAACCGGAATAATGTAATTAAATTAAACCCATTAATGAATAAGAAAATATGTCAGCAGGCGTAGATACAAGTACTAGTGGAAAAGGAGATGGAAAGGTAAGAGCTAAAAAAATGAACCTTAATGTTGATATGGCACCTATGTGTGATTTAGGTTTCCTTTTAATAACATTTTTCATGTTTACAACAACGTTCAGTAAACCTAATATTATGCATTTAAATATGCCACCTAAGGTTGAAATTCCACCTTCCAATATTCCAGAAATTAAAACTAAAAATTCCTTAACTATAATTTTAGGAAAAGACGATCAAATATATTGGCATCAACAGGAACAGAAAGATCTAAACACTTCGACTTTGATTAAATCTGACTACTCTAAAGATGGAATTCGTAAAGAAATATTACGAGCTCAGAAACAAGCAGATCAAAGTAAATTCACTGTTATAATAAAACCTACAGATGACTCAAGTTATAAAAACTTAGTAGATATATTAGACGAAATGGAAATTACTAATTCTGATCGATATGGAATTAAAGAACTTTCTTCTAAAGAGAAAGATGTGTATAAAGAAAAAGTTAATGAGTAACGAAAATTAAATAGAATGGCAGAAAATAATATGAAATCTTTAGATGACATAGTTTTTAAGCATAAGAATAAAAGCTATGGAGCCTATTGGTTAAGAAATAAAGAAAGTAAATATCTGACAAGGGCATTTGTTATTGGAACCGTTATCTTTATTGTATTCGTTATGTTATTATACTTTTATAATAAATGGCAGGCAAATAGTAAAGATGAGCAAAAGTCTGTTGTTATAGATCTAACGGATATTCAAACACCACAAGAAGAAAAAGAAGAAATTTACGAACCAAAATCAGAACCACCACCACCGCCTCCTGTACAACAAGATGAAGTCGCGCAGGTAAAAATGGTTATTCCAGAGCCTAAAAAGGTCGTTGTAAAGGAAGAAACTGTTCCTAAAGTACAAGACACTAAAGATAAAGCTATAGGATTAGAAGATAAAGATGGTAAAAGTACAACAGATGCAGCCATATCAAATGGTCCAAAAAATGATGTGCCTCCAGCACCGCCACCCCCGGTACCTCCGGCAGATCCTAATAAAGTATTTGAGCAAGTAGATGAGGAAGCAATTTTTAAAGGTAAGGGAAAAGTACATGATTTTATTTCAAAGCAAATTTATTATACGGATAGGGCAAGGGATAATGGTACAGAAGGTAAAATAACTGTAAAATTTGTTGTGGAAAAGGATGGTACGATAACAAATGTAGTAATTGCTGGAAAAAAATTAGGAGATGGATTAGATGAAGAAGCCATAAAAGCAATTAAAAAGACAAGCAAAATGTGGATTCCTGCTAAAGTTAATAATCAACCGGTTAGATCTTATTTTAGAGTTCCCATAACCTTTAGGTTGCCGGAATAATATAATAAATTAAGATATAAAAAAACTATCTCTATACTAAGGGATAGTTTTTTTATTTTATAAAAATAAATTTTCAATCTAGCTAGAAAAATTATTTAGATACATTCTAAAAGATTAAAATCTGACATATGTCATAACACTTAGGGTTAGAGGTTTTTTAAATTTGTATTCCAAAATTAAACATTAAAATATTATGACAAGATTTTACTCTTCCTCTATAGGAAGAAAGTTTATGATGGCTTTGACAGGCTTTTTTCTCATGATTTTTTTACTGGTGCATTTAGGATTAAATCTCACATTATTTGCCGGTAATACGGATGGAGAAGGAAAATTATTGCCTAAAGAAGAAGTAATATTTAATCAGGCGTCACATTTTATGGCGACTAATCCACTCATCCAGATTATGCAATATGTACTGGCTTTTGGATTTATTTATCACATCTTTTTAGGTATTATATTGACCTTTAGAAATCAAAAAGCAAGAGGAAAAGAGCGTTATGCCGTTAATCAGTTTTCAGCAAACACTCCTTTTAATTCACGGACAATGATCTATACAGGGATGTTAATTTTAATATTTTTATTATTACATCTTTATAATTATTTTGTTCCCATTAAGTTTGGAACAGTAGGAGATGATTATTTATTAGTGACAGAATTATTTAAAAGTCCCATTTATACATTAATATATGTGGTTGCTTTTATATTTTTAGGATTACATTTAAGTCACGGATTTTCATCGTCATTCCAGTCAGTAGGATTTAATCATAAAATTTATACTCCTGTTATTAAAATACTGGGAAAAGCATATTTTATATTTATCGCAGTTGGATTTGCCGCAATTGCAATTTATTTTTACTTCAAAGGCAATGGTTTAATTTAAATTATTTTAAGAAAATACTATTATGGGTATAAAATTAGAATCAAAAATACCGGAAGGAGATATCCATGAAAAATGGAAAAATCATAAAGATCATATGCGTTTGGTTGCGCCAAATAACCGTGGAAAAATAGATATAATTGTAATAGGTACAGGTTTAGCAGGAGGAGCAGCTGCAGCTTCTTTAGCTGAGATGGGGTATAATGTAAAAGCTTTCTGTTACCAAGATTCTCCTAGACGTGCTCACTCAATTGCTGCACAAGGGGGGATAAATGCTGCTAAAAATTATCAAAATGATGGAGATAGTGTATATAGATTATTTTATGATACTATCAAAGGAGGAGATTATAGAGCGAGAGAAGCTAATGTTTATAGATTAGCAGAAGTATCCAATTCAATAATAGATCAATGTGTAGCTCAAGGAGTTCCATTTGCAAGAGAATACGGAGGATTATTGGATAATAGATCTTTTGGTGGTACGCAAGTACAAAGAACATTCTATGCAGCAGGACAAACCGGACAACAATTATTACTAGGAGCATATTCTGCAATGAACCGACAAATAGGTAAGGGACGTTTACAAATGTTCAACAGACATGAGATGCTTGATTTGGTTGTTGTAGATGGTAAGGCAAGAGGTATTATTGCTAGAGATTTAGTTACAGGAGAAATTCAAAGGCATTCTGCTCATGCAGTAGTAATTGGATCAGGCGGGTATGGTAATGTATTCTTTTTATCTACAAATGCGATGGGATCTAATGGGACAGCAGTTTGGAAGATACATAAAAAAGGAGCCGCATTCGGAAATCCTTGCTTCACTCAAATTCACCCAACTTGTATACCGGTACATGGTGATCAGCAATCTAAGTTGACATTAATGTCAGAATCTTTAAGAAATGATGGACGTATTTGGGTTCCTAAAAAAATAGAAGATTCACAGGCTATACGAGCAGGAAAATTAAAGCCTACTGAAATAGCTGAAGAAGATAGAGATTATTATCTAGAAAGAAGATATCCGGCCTTTGGTAATTTGGTACCTAGGGACGTAGCCTCACGTGCAGCTAAAGAAAGGTGTGATGCAGGATTTGGAATTGAAAACAATGCTACTGGGGAAGGGGTTTATTTAGATTTCTCTTCATCTTTTGTAAAATATGGAAAAGAAAAAGCCAATGAACTTGATATTCATAATCCGTCTCAAGAAGAAATAATAAAATTAGGTAAAAAAGTGGTAGAAGCTAAATACGGAAACCTATTTACCATGTATGAAAAAATTACAGGAGATAATCCGTATGAAACTCCTATGAAAATATATCCGGCTGTTCACTATACAATGGGAGGAATTTGGGTTGATTATAACTTAATGAGTACTATACCAGGGTGCTTTGTAACCGGTGAAGCAAATTTTTCTGATCATGGAGCCAACCGTTTAGGAGCATCTGCTTTAATGCAAGGGCTAGCCGATGGATATTTTGTATTACCATATACAATTGCTGACTATTTAGCTGATGATATACGTACCGGTTCTATTTCTACAGATTTACCCGAGTTTGAAGAAGCTGAAAAACAAGTAAGAGACAGAATTCAACACTTCTTAACCAATAAAGGCACTAAAACAGTAGACTATTTCCATAAAAAATTAGGTCGAGTAATGTGGAATAAGGTTGGAATGGCTCGTGATGAAAAAGGATTGAAAGAAGCTATTGCTGAAATTGAAGAAATTAGAAAAGAATTTTGGAGAGATGTAAAAGTTCCGGGAACTGATAATACTATCAATATGGAATTAGAAAAGGCTGGTAGAGTAGCAGATTTTCTTGAATTAGGACAATTGATGGCAATGGATGCTTTAAATAGGAATGAATCATGCGGTGGACACTTTAGAATCGAATATCAAACAGAAGATGGAGAAACGTTGCGTAATGATGAAGAATATTCTTATGTAGCTGTTTGGGAATATAATGGAGAAGATTTGAATCAAGAAATTCTACATAAAGAAGATCTAAATTACAAGTACATTAAAATTGCAGCAAGAAATTATAAATAACCTGTAAAAATAAAAAATATAAAATGGCAGGAAAATTATTAAACCTAACACTAAAAGTTTGGAAACAAGCAGGTAGGGGACAAAAAGGAAAATTTGAAGAATATAAATTAGAAGGAGTATCTACTGAAAGTTCATTTTTAGAAATGTTAGATATGCTAAATGAACAATTAGTAGAACAAGATAAAGAGCCCGTAGCATTCGATCATGATTGTCGTGAGGGAATATGCGGTATGTGCTCACTTTATATAAATGGACGTGCACACGGTCCGGATAGAGGAATAACTACTTGTCAATTACATATGAGGATGTTTAATGATGGAGATACTATTGTAATTGAGCCTTGGAGATCAGCGGCATTTCCTGTAATTAAGGATTTAATCGTTGATAGAACAGCATTTGACAGAATTCAGCATGCAGGAGGATTTGTTTCAGTGAATACTTCAGGAAATACAATCGATGCGAATGCAATACCAATTGAAAAAGAAAAAGCAGACAAAGCATTTGCGGCAGCCGCTTGTATAGGTTGTGGAGCTTGTGTTGCTACTTGTAAAAACGGTTCAGCGATGCTATTCGTTTCTGCTAAAGTTTCACAATACGCATTATTACCGCAAGGTAAAGTTGAAGCTACTCGCCGTGTTTTAAACATGGTTAAAAAAATGGATGAGGAAGGATTTGGTAACTGTACAAATACCGGAGCCTGTGAAGTTGAGTGTCCAAAGGGAATTTCTCTTGAGAACATAGCCCGAATGAATAGAGAATTTCTTCATGCTAGTATTGTAAATGATGTAAAAGCAGAATAAATAATAGTCAAATATTTTAAGTATAATTAACAAACAGTTCAAAACAATAATTTGTTTTGAGCTGTTTTTATTTAATGAGGTAAGTTATATGATTGTAATTTCGACAGCTTAAAAAAATATAGATATTTAACTAAAAAAGAAACATATATTCTAAACTTTAAAGGTAATTATTAGAATTATTTAATTCTTATAACTACCCTTAAAATTATTTGATTAATGTAATTCACTTAAATTATTATATATGGCTTATAAAAGGAATTTTAAATTTCCTTAAAATAAGTCTTTCTTCTTTTATGATTAATCGGATTATAGTCTTTCCATAGTAATTGTATACTTTTGTTATCGTCCAATTCAGGATTGGTTTCCAGATATTTTATTCCCTTATTATTAAATAAATCGAAAAATTCTTTTAATACAATGGCAGTAATCCCCTTTTTTTGATAGTCAGGATGAATACCTATTAAATAAAAATTTGCCCAATCATTATTTTTAGAGGCTCTAAGTAAATGATACCATCCAAAAGGAAATAATTTTCCTTTAGCTTTTTGTAATGCTATCGAATAGGAGGGCATAGTGATGGCAAATCCAACTAATTTATCATTATCATCCGTGATACAAATCACAAAATCCTTATTAATAAATGGAATATACTTTTCCTTATAATATTTTATTTGCTTATCTGAAAAAGGAACATAGGTGGGTAAAACCTTATAAGTATCTTCTAACAATTGAAAAATTTCATCTGAACGCTCAATTAACTCATCTTTAGTTTTAAATTGTAATGATTTCAATTTATATTTTTCTTTCAATAATTTAGAAAATCGAATCACCTTATCAGGAAGTACTTTAACCACTTCAATATAAAATTCAACCCATTCATTAGACTTATTAAATCCTAATTTTTCAAAATGATCATGATAATAAGGTTCATTATAGATACCGATCATAGTTGCTAATTTATTATAGCCTTTGGATAAAAAACCCGCTTTATCAAGATTTGTAAATCCCACTGGACCTTCAATACGGTGAATATCATTTTCTTTAGCCATTTCATAGGCTTTGTCTATAAGCTTACGAGTAATTTCTATATCGTCAATGACATCAAACCACCCGAATCTAACTTTTTTAATCCCTGAGTATTTTTCCTCATTCTTATTGATTATCAAAGCAATTCTTCCGACTACCTCATTCTTTTTATAAGCAAGATATTTTTTACAGATTGAAAATTCAAAAACAGGATTTTTATTTTCATCGAAAATTGCCATTTCTTCAGTTATAAGTGGAGGTACGTAACAAGGATTATTTTTGTACAACCTGTTAGGAAATGTTATAAAATTTTTTAAATCGGCCTTTGTATTAACTTCTTTAATTATAATTTTGTTCATGCACTAAATTTAGTTTAACAAGTCTTTTTGGTAATACAACTAAAAAGTCATAATTTTAGCAAATATACTTAGTATAAATTAAATTTAAAATTTACAAAAATATACCTCTTAAAAGAATTTTAAACAATTATGGTAATATTAATTTCAGGAATTATTTTCATTATAAGCATGATTGTTCAAGTACAATTAAAAGCGAAATTTGAAAAATATTCTAAAACAAGACTTTCCAATGGAATGAGCGGTAAAGAAATTGCAGAAAAAATGTTACGGGATAATGGAATTACGGATGTTAGTGTTATTTCTACACCGGGAATGTTAACAGACCATTATAATCCAGTTAATAAAACTGTTAATTTATCGGAAGGGGTTTACAATCAACGTTCAACAGCGGCAGCAGCGGTTGCTGCACATGAGTGTGGCCATGCAGTGCAACATGCCGTTGGATATTCCATGTTACAATTACGCTCAAAATTAGTTCCTATAGTAAGTATCAGCACTAACCTTCTGCAATGGGTATTATTGGCCGGAATTAGCATTATGGCTTTCTCCGGTAACATTTTGGTACTAGGTATCGGTATTATGTTGTTCGCCATAACCACTCTTTTCGCATTCGTTACTTTACCCGTAGAATATGATGCCAGTAATAGAGCGTTACAATGGTTAGAAAATAATCATATCGTTGAGCCTATTGAACATGATGAATGTAAAGATGCATTAAAATGGGCAGCAAGAACTTATTTGGTATCAGCTTTAGGTTCTTTAGCTCAATTGGTATATTTTATCATGATACTTTTAGGAAATAACCGAAGAAACGATTAATTTATTATCTAATTATAGACCTTTATGAATAATATAAATCCCATATATTATGGAGTTGAGGGATTAAAAGAACTCAATACATTTATTCAAAATAATAAACCTTCCAAAATAGTCTTATTGGTTGATGAAAATACTCATGAATTATGTTATCCAAAGTTAATTACAGAGATTCAAGCCGATACAGAAATTGAAATATTAGAAATTGAATCAGGGGAAAATAATAAAAATTTATATATATGCATCAATCTATGGGAAGCATTAACAGAGCTTAAAATAGATAGAAAAGCCCTTCTAATAAATGTAGGAGGAGGAGTGCTTACAGATATGGGAGGCTTTATAGCAAGCTGTTATAAGAGAGGAATTAATTTTATTAATGTTCCTACCACACTTTTAGCAATGGTAGACGCATCTATTGGTGGAAAAACAGGCGTTGATTTAGGAAGTCATAAAAATCAAATAGGAAATTTTGTTTTACCTAAAATGGTGCTCGTTGATGTAGGCTTTCTCAATACCTTACCTTATGAGCAGCTTCTTAGCGGTTTTGCTGAAATATTAAAGCACGGATTAATTGCAGATAAAAAATATTGGCAAAAAATAATTGAATTAGATAAAATTGAAACTGAACATTTAGAGGAATTAATTAAAATTAGTATAGAAATAAAAAAGAACGTTGTTTCAAATGATTTTACTGAAACGGGATTGAGAAAAATATTAAATTTTGGACATACGATCGGTCATGCCGTAGAAAGTTTTTTTCTAGAAAAAAATGCACCAATTTTACATGGAGAAGGTGTAGCAATGGGAATTATAGTAGAAAGTTATATCTCAATGAAAAAATCTCTTCTTTCATATTGCGAATATGAAGAGATTAAATCTTATATCTCTTTATTATTTCCTAAGCTAAACTTAAAAAAAGAATATTTTAATGATATTTTTATATTTATGCAGAATGATAAAAAAAATATCAATAATGAAATAAAATTTGTTTTATTAGAAAAAATCGGAAAGGCTGTATATGATATTTCAGTTGATAAAGAATTGATTGAAGAAGCTATTTATTTGTATATAGATAATGAATAAGAATAAGAGCTTGTCGTTAAATTTTTCTTTTAAAATAGCTGATTTCAATAGTGAAAACTAATTTTTATAGATAGATTATAAACTTTTAGATTTATCAGTTTTTTTAACAAATTTTCAATCGTATTTATAACGATCTTCTGAACATTATTTTTACAGAATTTATATAATAATTAGATTTTGGTAAACCAATAAAAAACTTTATATTTGCACTTCGAAAAAAATAATTAAAAATTTTGATCTATGAATCATTACGAAACTGTTTTCATTTTAACTCCCGTTCTGTCTGATTCTCAGGTAGAGGAAGCAGTTAAATCATTTGAGACTTTACTCAAAGAAAACAATGCAACTATTGTAAACCAGGAAAACTGGGGGTTAAAAAAATTAGCATATCCTATTCAGTTAAAAAGAAACGGATTTTACAACCTGATTGAGTTTCAAGCTCCCGGAGAAATTGTTAATAATTTAGAATTAGCATTTAAGAGAGATGAAAGAGTACTGAGATTCTTAACTGTGAAATTAGATAAGCACGGGATAGAATGGGCTAGAAAAAGAGAAGAAAAAGTTAAATCATTAAAAAAATAAGACATGGCAATTGATGAATTAGCAAAACAAGCAGCAGGAGGAAATGTCAGTGAAGTAAAATTCTTAAGTCAATTAGACATTGAGACTAAGACAGAGAAAAAATATTGCCGTTTTAAAAAGTACGGTATAAAATACGTTGATTATAAAGATCCTGATTTCTTATTGAAATTTGTAAACGAGCAAGGTAAAATACTTCCTAGAAGACTTACCGGTACATCTTTAAAATTTCAAAGAAAAGTATCTCAAGCAATTAAAAGAGCAAGACATTTAGCATTATTGCCATATGTTGGAGATCAATTAAAACCTTAATTTAAAGAAAAAAAGAGATCATGGAAGTAATTCTTAAACAAGACGTTGAAAATTTAGGATTAGAGTTTGACGTGGTAAATGTAAAACCAGGTTATGCTCGTAACTATTTAATTCCAAAAGGTTTTGCATTATTAGCAACGCCTAAAAATAAAGCAGCATTAGAAGCAACCCTTAAAGAAAGAGAAGCAGAAGAAGCAGCACAAATAAAAACAGCTAATGATGTAGTAGCTAAATTAAAAGAAGTTGTGGTTTCTATTCCTGCAAAAGTAGGTGCCGGAGATAAATTATTCGGCTCAGTTAACAATCTAGATTTAGCAGAAGCATTAGCAAAAGCTGGAGTAAATATAGATAAAAAATATATTAAAATTCCTGGAAATACAATCAAAAGATTAGGAAAATATTCAGCAAAGATCCGTCTACACAGAACAGTTGAATATGATTATGCTTTCGATGTAGTTTCTGATGGAATTGCTGCAGAAGAATAATAGCTCTACTTAGTTATAAAAAATAATAAAAAACTGATAGTTAGACTATCAGTTTTTTTATTGTTTAAAAAACTTAGCCTACTTTTATCCAAAAGACTTACCTTTGATAAGAAAATATCATAAAATATGAAAGTAGCAGATGTTGTAGAATTTTTAAAACAGCTAGCAGTCGAATCAAATGCAGAGGATTTCGATAATGTTGGATTATTAGTAGGAGACTCTCAATCAATGATATCAGGTGTTTTAATAACTCTTGATTGCATTGAAGAAGTAGTAGATGAAGCTATTCAAAAACAATGTAATATGATTGTTACTTTTCATCCGATAATTTTTTCAGGGATGAAATCTATAACCGGTCAAAGCTATGTTGAGAGAGCAGTAATTAAAGCCATTAAAAATGACATTGCTATATATGCTATACACACCAACTTAGATATAGCTAAAGAAGGGGTTAATTTTGAAATTTGTAAACGATTACAAATACATGAAAGTCGGCCTTTAATACCTAAAGCCAGAAGTATAAAAAAACTACAGACCTATATACCCAAAACACATTTTCTCCAAGTGCAACAATCTTTATTTAAAGCAGGCGCAGGGGAGATAGGTAAGTATAAGAATTGTAGTTTCAGAGTTGAAGGAGTAGGAACATTTTTACCAACAGAAAATTCAAATCCATATATCGGACAAATAAATGTATTAGAAGAAACATCTGAGATGATGTTAAGCGTTATATTTGAAGATTACAAACAATCAGCCCTATTAAAAGCTTTAAAAAGTTCACATCCATATGAAGAAATAGCATATGAAATTTATGCTTTAGAAAATCAAAATCAAGATTTAGGAATGGGAAGAATAGGAGAGCTAGAAAAACATTTACCTGAAGATGAATTTTTATCTTTTCTTAAAGAAAAATTACCCACTTCCTGTATTCGTCATACCAAGCTGAAAAATAAATTAGTGAAAAAAGTAGCTGTATTAGGTGGGGCAGGTAGTTTTGCTATAAAAAATGCCATTTTAGCTGGGGCTGATGCTTTTGTTACGGCAGACATTAAATATCATGAATTTTTTCAAGCAGAATCGAAAATATTAATTGCCGATGTTGGACATTATGAAAGCGAACAATTCACTAAAAATTTATTACATAAATATCTGTCAGAAAATTTAAATAATATTATCATAATAATATCTGAAATCAATACCAATCCAGTATATTATTATTGTAAATAATTATAAAAAGATTATCAAAAATATATTTAATTTTTTTAAATAAAAAATTAAATTAAAATATAGCTTTTATCGTTTTACAATTAGCATTTAAAAATTATAAAACTATAGGAAAGCAAATGTACTATTATGTTTGAAACATATTATAAAATTTAGTAACTTTGTAAACTTTAATAAGATATAAAAATAATTCCAAAATAATTATAATCAACCCTATATGATAAAGAAAAAAGCAGATAATACTACAGTGGAAGAAAAATTGAGAGCATTATATGATTTACAGATCATAGACTCCCGCCTAGATGAATTGAGAAACCTAAGAGGAGAGTTGCCTATTGAGGTTGAAGATTTAGAAAATGATATTGCAGGTTTGGAGAAGAGAATAGGGAAAATGGAAGATGAAGTAGTACATTTAAATGGTGAAATTAAGATAAAAACAGAATTAAATAAAAATTCTGAAGCTCAAATAAAAAAATATAAAGTACAGCAAGACAATGTGCGTAACAATCGAGAATTTGAAGCATTAACTAAAGAGATTGAGTATCAAGAGCTAGAGATTCAATTGCAAAATAAAAAAATTAAAGAAATTAATGCTAAAATTGAATTTAAAAAGTCACAGATAGAAGAGCAACGTACCAAATTATCAAACTTTCAGGATCATCTTAAATTTAAGAACTCCGAATTATCAAATTTGATTAAAGAAACTGAAAAAGAAGAAAACTTTTTATTGGAAAAGTCTGAAGAATTTGCCTCAAAAATTGATGAAAGATTGTTAAATAATTATCGCCGTATAAGAAAAAGCTCCAAAAATGGATTGGCTATTACTAGTATTGATCGTGGTGCGGTAGTTGGTTCTTTCTTTACCGTTCCTCCGCAAAAGCAGGTAGAAATAGCTTCAAGAAAAAAAATTATTCTTGATGAACACAGCGGTAAAATTCTTGTAGATGAATATCTTGCAGGAGAGGAGCAACAAAAAATGAAGGATTTATTAAATTTAAATTAATACTAAACCCGTCATAAATAACAGACCCATTTCGTATAAATGGGTCTTTTTTGTATAATGTTATCTACACTAAACATCTATATTTATTAGATAAATTTATATAATTACAGTTTATAAATTATATAACTTATAAGTAAATAAATCATTTATAAAATAACAGACCATTTTATTTAATAAAATGGTCTGTTATTTGACAATTAATTAACTAATAAAAAATAAAATAAGGTTTAAAATTATTTTTATAGATTTGTTTATAACAAAAATAGGTAATTATGAATTGTATTTTTATTATATAAGAGAAAGCAATTCAAAAAATAAATATGAAAAAAAAAATAAACGAATTAATAGATAAATTGGAACTATATCCAATTTGTTTGCCTATAAATAAAAAAGAATTAGAGAATGTTGTTAAAGTATTATTTTCCAAAATGTTTCCTATATGTGAGCGAAAAAATCGTAATCATATAGAACAAGAGCTTACCCATGTGTATGAAACTCTATTAGACAATATCTCTAAAATAAAAGATTCTACTACATCAAAATCCATTATAGATAATTTTTTTAATAAAATACCTCAAATCCAGGAAGCATTATATAAAGATGCACATGCATTTTACCATAGTGATCCAGCCGCTGACTCAATAGAAGAGGTTGTATTAGCATATCCTGGTTTTTTCGCTTTAGCTGTATATCGAATAGCCCATGAATTTTATAAGCTGGAAGTTCCAATTATTCCTCGTGTCTTTTCGGAATATGCGCATGCTAAAGTAGGAATTGACATACATCCGGGGGCCCAAATAGGAGAAAGCTTTTTTTTAGATCACGGTACAGGAACAGTAATAGGAGAAACAACCATAATCGGTAATAACGTAAAAATATATCAAGGAGTAACTCTGGGGGCTTTATATGTAACAAAGAATCTTTCTAAAGTTAAAAGACATCCTACAGTGGAAGATAATGTGGTAATTTATGCTGGAGCTACTATTTTGGGAGGAGATACCGTCATTGGTCATGATTCTATTATAGGAGGAAATGTTTGGCTAACAAGGACAGTTTTACCTTATACGCTGGTTTATTATCCGGTAGAGATGAAGATAAAAACTGTTAAAGATTTTAAAGAGCCTATTAATTACGTAATTTAAAAATCTTTACAAATTATAAAATTTAAAAAATATAGTTATGAAAATAAACAGTGTATTAGAAGCTATAGGGAATACTCCTCATGTGAGATTGAAAAAAATATTTCCCGATCATGAAGTTTATATTAAACTTGAAAAGCAAAATCCGGGTGGGAGTATTAAAGACCGAATTGCCTTATCGATGATAGATGATGCTGAAAAAAGAGGTATTCTTAAACCTGGAGGAACTATTATAGAGCCTACATCCGGAAATACAGGAGTAGGATTGGCTTGGGTTGGAACAGTTAAAGGATATAAAGTTATATTGGTTATGCCTGAATCTATGTCTATTGAGAGAAGGAGACTTGCTGCTGCCTATGGTGCAGAATTGGTATTAACTCCAAGAGAAAAAGGAATGAAAGGAGCCATTGAAAAAGCAGAAGAATTACAAAAAAATACCCCTAATTCTTTTGTTCCACAACAATTTAAAAATCAAGCTAACCCTAAAATACATGCTCAAACTACAGCTAAAGAAATACTGAATGATTTTCCACAAGGTATTGATGTGTTTATTACCGGAGTGGGAACTGGGGGACATATAACTGGAGTAGGAGAGGTTTTAAAAGAAAAATTTCCCTCTGTGAAAGTGTACGCAGTAGAACCTACCGATTCACCTGTAATTTCAGGCGGAAAGCCCGGACCACATGCCATACAAGGAATAGGAGCCGGTTTTATACCGGAAACATTGGATACTAAAATTCTGGATGGCTCTATTCAAATAACTAAAGATGAATCTTTTAAATACGCAAAACGTTTAGCCAAAGAAGAAGGTATTTTAGGAGGTATATCGACTGGTGCTTCATTAGCGGCTATAGCTAAAAAAATTAAGGATTTACCTAATAATTCCGTAATATTGACTTTTAATTACGATACTGGCGAAAGGTATTTTTCTGTCGAAGGATTATTTTAAAATATTTACTTTTATAAAAAGTGTGTATATGATCTTCTATACACACTTTTATAAATTAAACAAAAACCCTTATAATTTATTTTGAAAATAAAATAAGGAATAAGATGGGGATTGAAATGCCTAATACCAATTCAATTCCTTTGCTTCCCAGCAATGGAGTATTTACCATACAGATGCCTGTAATGGTTATAATCATTAAAGATATAGCAAAAATATCGGAAATATAGGTCCACCATTGATTAGGATTGTAATGAAGAAATGATAATTGATTAAAAAGAGGCCTCTTTTTTATATGCTCATATCGTACTTCTCCAGTATTTAAGTTAAGTAAAAATGTAGATCCGTCTTTTAAAAATATTCTCATTTGATGATCTGTAGGATAATAAAATTGTTTAAAATTATCCGTCTGATTTATTCTATTGAGTAATTGCATCACCTGTTCTTTAGTAAAATCAGGTTTTCTAGGAAAATTTCCGGAAGCTTTATAGTTTTCAACTTGTATGGAATATTGAGGGTTAAAGTTATTCAAATGATTCATAGTTAGACCTGAAATAGCATAAGTTAATATAATACCTGCAAAGATGAACGAGAGATGAGAATGTATTTTTCTGCAATACTTTCTTATAATATAAAGATTCATGTTTATTAATAATTTAGGTTATTTACAAATGTTTTTTTATCCATACTTTAGTTATTTCACTGATAAATAAATTATGCAAAGAGGGGTCTGAAGTATACCAATCTTTAACAATAGTTTCTCTTACGTTTTTAGAAATATTTTCAGTTTGCAAAGGTGCCGTAAATAATTTTTTACATTCAATAATCATTTTTGCTTCCTTATAGGCAACTAAACCAGAGGGTGTTAATACATATTGAAGTCCCGATTGTTTAATTTTATTTTGATTCCTTCCGGAACGGTTACCAAGAATTCGTAACGCGCCTTTAAATTCTTCAGGAAAAAAACATAATGTAAACCCCTCTTTTTGTTCGAGAAATTCATATGTATATCTAACATCTCTAATGAAAATAAACGAACAAGGTTTATTCCATACTTCACCCCAACCTCCCCAACTTACGGTCATTGAATTAAATTTTTTAGAATCACCGCAGTTACTAACGTACATTCATTGCCGATTATATCAATAGGATTTTCTTGTATATTTTAAGCAGAAATTTCTAGAAATAAATCATTCCATTCATTTTGAACTGTTCTTAAATTCTTATCAATAATCTGAGTGGAATAATCACTCTTATTTTCTTTCCAACTACTAATTGCTATCCATCATGCGGTAAGTAAGTAAATAATCTTTGTTTTCATTTTTAGTAAATATCTTTTTGATAATGTTTGGTTTCTATAAGATTATTGATAAATTCTCTAGCTTGAATTAAATCAAAATGTCTTTCTTTACTAATTATTTTTATAAGATCCTGATTAACTCCTATGGCCATTTTTTTAGCATTGCCGCAAACATTGATAATAGCCCCTTTAGTTATCCAACTATATTTTTCTTTAGAGTTTTTAAATAAAATATCTTGTACATTAGACCTTACTTTCCTGATCACGAGACCAAGCAGTATCTAAACGACTTAACAATCCGGAATTTAAATACTCATTAATTTCATCTTTATATAAAAAATCCGAGTGAGAAAATTGATGTCCATATAATAACCAATTTTTACCTTTTGCCCGGTCGTACTTTCTTTGCTGTAGAAAAGCCCTGAATGGTGCAATTCCCGTACCGGTTCCGATCATAATTATAGGTATATCAGAATCTTTAGGTAATTGAAACCGATCGGTTGGTATATGGGATATCTTAATGGAATCTCCTACCTTTACATTATTAAGATAATTTGAAATTGCACCTCTACGTAATTTACCGTTTGAGTTATATTGAACTATTTTTAGGGTAATATCTAAGCGATCGGGATTTATACTTTGAGAAGAGGAAATAGAGTATTTTCGTGGACTAAGAGGTGTTAAAATTGTTATTAAATCTTGTGCCTTAATTTTTGTATTTACTGGATATTTAATTATAAAATCGGCGATGCAGAATTTAGTTATTTCTTGTAACCATGTATTTTCTAGTTTTAGGTCTTGTATCAACGATATGTTATTAGCTTTTTCCGCATATTTTTTAATGAAATTAACAGTGCAGATTGAAATTTCAAAATGATATTTTAATGCATCTAAAATTGTGATCTGGGAATTTTTATAGATTATTATTTCTTTTTCATCAATAGTAAGATAAGATAATATTTCATGAACTAGCTGAATGTCATTTTCCGGTACAATGCTTATAACATCTCCGGGAAGGTAGTTTAGAGTATCTTTATCAATCTCAAGGCTAATTGAATAAGTGATATGGTTAGGATTTGAACTTAAACATATTTTATCTAAAATTTTAGATTCTGATAAAATTTCTGTAGTTATAAATTGATTTTTGTTAATTATTGGATTTTTATTTTTTTGAAAATTTTTTTTAATTAATAGCATTACATTATTTTTCCATTTTTCAAACATCTCATCGTAATATACATCTGCTTTTACGGTTTCAATGCTTTGAATGGCACCTTTAGTTCGTAATAAGTAGTCTATATTTTCTGCTGCTTTGCAAAAAAACTTATAAGATGAATCTCCGAGTCCAAAGACGCAATACTGTAATTGAGAAAAATCGAAATTTTGAATATTTTTTAAATTTTTGTAAAATTTTAGGGCTTCATTGGGAATTTCTCCTTCACCATAAGTAGAAGTAATAAACAGTAATATTTTACATCTATTTAAGATGGATATATCTGTAAATTTACCAACCGAATAGTGTTGTACATTAAATCCATCAATAAATAGCCAATGCCTCATTCAAATTTTCGGCTAATTTTCTTACATTTCCTGTTTCTGTTGCAGAAAGAATAAGTATTTCTAAACCTTCAAAAAAATAAAGATTGTTTTTATGTTTAGAATTCTTTTTAGTTTTCCATAATATAAAATAAGATACAACATAGAGCAATTAAGAAAGTGAGTAAGTTATATATCATAAATTTAAATTTATACTTATAAAACTAGAATACTAATTACTCAATAATTAGTAAAAAAATAGAAATAATTTTAATTTTATATCATGTTAAAATTTAATCAAATAGATTATTTAATTATAAATCGCCTTATAGAAAATGAATATTATTGTGAAATGCATAAACAAGATCATTATGAACTTATCTATATAGAAAGAGGAAAAGGTAAACATTTTTATAATGATTCGATTATTGAATATTCTGATGGTGATTTATTTGTACTTTCAACCAATGATAAACATTATTTTAAGGTAGATCATGAGACCAGCTTTTTTTACGTAAAATTTACCCAAGAGTATTTTGATTTACATAAAGATTTATATATAAATAAAGAAAATAGAGCCATCTCATTTATTGAATTACTTAATTTAGAATGGTTGAAGCAAGAAAAAGTCTCTTTTCAATATCCCTGTGATGTTCTATTAAAAACAACGATGAATAACTTATTTTTATATTCAACGGAAAGAAAGGTTGAGCAATCTATTTTTGTTTATTACCAAATCATTTCTGTTTTAGGGTATGATAGAAGAATATCTAATAAATAGAAATCTCATTCTATCCGACAATACAATACCTATAAAAAATAGAATTTCAATATATATTCAACAAAATATTTTTTGTAAAGAAAAGTTATCCATATCAGCAATATCCTATTATTTTAATATATCTCCCAACTATTTTAGCAGTTTTTTTAAAGAGAAATTTGAAGTAAATTATAAAACATATGTTAATATGTATTTGATAAAGATGATAAAGAAAAAACTTAAAAATAAAGATATTAAATTAAAAGAAATAGCTCAAGAGTTTGGCTTTACTGATACGAGTCATTTAGCTAAATTTCTAAAAAAAAATAATGTAAATTAATATTTATAAGAGTAAGAAATAAAAATTCCGATAATTAATTATCGGAATTTTTTATAAGGGAGAATTTATTAATCTAAAAATTCTTTAATTTTTTGAATTTTATTTTTGGCTTGTGCGAGTTTATTTTTAAATTCTTCTTTAGATGATAAAGAATCTTGTACAGAGAAATAAAATTTAATTTTTGGTTCTGTACCCGAAGGTCTACAAGCTAACTTCGTACCTTTATCAGTGTAAAATATTAGTACATTTGATTTTGGTATATTAATGGGTGTTTTTTCACCGGTTTCTAAATTTAAAGAAGTAGAAGATTGATAATCATCTAGTTTTACAATTTTTTGACCGATCAATTCTTTAGGAGGATTTACTCTGAATTCTTCCATCATCTTAGCAATTTGTTCGGCACCGTCTTTACCTTTTTTAACTATAGAAACTAATTCTTCATAATAATAACCAACTTTTGTATAAACTTCAAGAAGTTTATCGAATAAAGTTTTACCTTCATTTTTAGCTTCTTGAGCTGCTTCACAAGCTACTAAAATAGAAGAAATAGAATCTTTATCACGAACGTAGTCACTAGGCATGAAACCAAAGCTTTCTTCACCGCCGCAAATAAATTTTTCCTTTCCTTCTGCCTTTCTAATTAAGTCCGCTATCCATTTAAAGCCGGTTAATCCCACTCTACATTTTACTCCGTAATACTCAGCTAATGGGAAAAATATATCAGAAGTAACTATAGTCGATCCGATGAATTGTTTTCCGTCGATTTTTCCACTATCTTTCCATTTTCCAAGAATATAATCGGTAATAACTGTATTGGTTTGATTACCGTTTAAAAGAACCAATTTACCATCTAAATCTCTTACGGCTACACCTAATCTGTCTGCATCAGGGTCTGTACCAAAAACAATATCAGCATTTTGCTCTTCGGCATATTTTAAAGCTAAAGAAAGAGCTTCCGGTTCTTCCGGATTTGGTGATTTTACAGTAGGAAAATCTCCATCAGGAATTTTTTGTTCCGGTACTATGAATACATTTTCAAAACCGGCTTTTTCTAATGCATCAGGAAGAATTTTTATAGAAGTTCCATGTAAAGAAGTATATACAATTTTTAAATCCTTTTTACCTTTACAATAAGAAGTATTTTCAACAGCAGCATTGATAAATTTCTGATCTTCCTCTGTTTCTAAATAAGTTATTTTCGTATCATCACCATTGAATTTAATATCAGCAAAGTCAACCGAGCGAACTTCTTTTATAATTGCCGTATCATGAGGAGGAACAATTTGAGCTCCATCATTCCAATAAACCTTATATCCGTTATATTCAGGAGGATTGTGAGAAGCAGTCAATACGATACCCGCATCACATTTTAGATTTCTTACTGTGAAGGATAATTCTGGTGTAGGACGAAATTCTTTATATAAATATACATATATTCCATTAGCAGTAAGAACATCGGCAACCAATTTAGCAAAAGTGTTGCTATTATGTCTAACATCAAATGCTATGGCTACTGTAATTTTTTTATCCGGAAATTGCTGGTGAAGGTAATTAGCCAAACCTTGGGTGGCTTGACCGTAGGTATATTTATTTAGACGATTAGTTCCAATCCCCATAATTCCACGCATACCACCCGTACCGAATTCAAGATTTTTATAAAATGCATCGTCCAGTTCTTTTGGGTTCGAATCAATCAAATGTTGTACAGCCTTTTGAGTTTCCTCATCAAAAGGAGATTGTAACCAAGTTTTTGCAAATTCTAATGAATTCATAAATATAAATGTTAATTTTATAATTATTTAAAATTTATAACAGCTAAGTCTTTTTGTTGAATATTTTTAGCGGGATTTCCAATGACAGTTAGTTTTGTATTATCAGATATTTTTCCTTGTAATTTGCTTTTAACAGCTAATTCGGCATTAGCAACGTCTGAAAGCTCAACTTGAGCTTCAGATAATTCAAGAAACGGTGCTGTAAAATCACTGGAATCATGCGCTAATAAAGTAAGATTATTGCTTGATCCTCTAAGGTTAATTTTAGCATCATTTTTTAATTGAACATTTATATCATTTGCTATAACGGTATTAGCTATAAACTTTGTAGTATCATAAAGATTTATAGTTAATTTTGAAACTCTTAATTGAGTATTTATATCAACATGTACATTATCATGTATATCAAACTTTTCAATTTGTTTGTTGTAGAGGTAAATGTTGTAAAGATCAGGATTAGATACTTTTCGGGATTCAGAAATGGAAAGCTTTCCATTAGAATCTTCTATTTTTAGATTTTCAATTAAGTTCTTATATGACTCTATAACTATTCTAGGACTATATATATCATACAAATAAATGAGTCTGTAAGAACCATGTGCGGAAATTTCTTTAATTTGGCTGATTTTTATTTCTTTATTGATTATTTCTCCTTCACCCTTAATAGAACGAGAGCAAGAAATAATCAGAAAAGATATGGTAGATAAAATGCTGTAACGAAAAAAATTTTTCATATTAATCTATATTTAAGTATTTAGAGATTGTATAATCGTCCTTTTTTCTACGCTTCAATTGAACAATTAGTTCCCCTAAAAATCCGGCAATAAATAATAATGTTCCCAAAATCATCATGGTCAAAGCTATGTAAAATAATGGATCATTCGTTATCAGTTGAGCTGGTATTTTTTTCCATACTTTTATCAATTTGCTTATTCCAAGCCAAGCTGAAGAAAAAAATCCTATAATAAACATTAAGGTACCGATAAATCCAAAAAAGTGCATAGGTCTTGTTCCAAACGTTGACATAAACCATACTGTAATTAAATCAAGAAAACCGCGAACAAATCGATTAGGACCGAATTTCGATTTCCCATATAATCGGGCTTGGTGAGGAACTTCTTTTTCAGTTATTTTAGTAAATCCTTCATTTTTAGCTAAAACGGGTATATAACGATGCATATCTCCGTGGACATCGATAGCTTTGGCTACCTCTTTTCTATATGCTTTCAGTCCATTATTAAAATCATGTAATTTTACTCCTGAAGTAATTTGGGCAGCTTTATTAAACAGTTTGGAAGGAAGATTTTTTGTTAATACATTGTCATATCTTTTTTTCTTCCATCCCGAAACTAAGTCGAATCCATCATCAACAATCATTTTTCTAAGTGCGGGAATTTCTTCTGGAAAATCTTGCAAATCTGCATCCATAGTAATTATGACCTCACCTTTTACAACTTTAAAGGCTGCATTTAGTGCTTGAGATTTTCCATAGTTCTTAGCAAATTTAATACCTTTTACTTCCGGGTATAATCGACTAAATTCTGAAATAATTTTCCAAGATAAATCAGTACTTCCATCATCAACAAATACGATTTCATAAGTATAACCTTCTTTTTCACATACGGTTTGAATGCGATTCAATAATTCTTGTAAAGATTCTGCCTCATTGAGCAGGGGAATGACGATGGAAAGTTGCATTAGGTAATCTCGTTCTAAAAAATATTGACAAAAGTAAGGATATTATAAAGTAAAAAAAGAAAAGTGCACTTAAAAATACGCATGAATTTTTAAAAGTAAAAAAAGGTTCATTCATTGCCATTCTCAATTTCAGAATAGACACGTATTCATTGTACTTTGATGTAATTTCCTCCGATGGATTTTGAATAGTAGCATACTCGGCATTAAGATTTTCCATAAGCTTACTCATACCCTGATTGTATAATAAGTGTTGCGCATGTAAATCTATATAATTGAAAAAAATTGCTATGAATATATATGACAATGTTCCTCCTAAAGCTAGCGTTGTAAATGAATAACTCAAACATTTTAAAAAAGGTAATTTTGTTTGATTAGTTAGTTTATATAATAAAATCAATGCTGTTAAAGTATATAAACCTGGAAGAACAAAAAAATTTACCTTTATACTTATCATATAATAATCCTCTCCCAAATATAAGAGATAAACAGCAAAAAATATTATAATGGTTATTGCTGCCAATAATAATCCGTAATGTGTAGGTTTATTTTTCATATCGATATGAAAGCAAATTTAAACTTTTTTGCTATAATCGAAAAATATAGTTAATATTTACTTATAAAATAGGCTAGGTTTGTTTCAGAACGAAAAGAATACACCTATTTACATTCTCCAAATAACTATTTTAAAAATGTAAAAGGTGTATCTAAAATAATAAAATGTTTGAAATGAAAATTTTTACTTCAGCAAGGGAAGATATTTTTCATGGATATAAGTATCGATCCAAGAATAAAAATTGGTCAATTCTTTTTCATTAATTTTATCTTTATTTCTCCATTCATTTAAAATTAATTCACATCTTTGAATAATTTCATTTTCAATAGAAATTAGTTTCGGTTTAATTACCAAAAGAGTAGGGACATGTATGTAGTCTGATCCTTCTCCTTTTTGTATAGGAAATAATTTCTTTTTAATAGCACTTGCCCATTCGTCCATAGGGGTAACCTGTTTTGAATCGGAGGTCAATACTTTAGGAAAGGTTTTATTAGAGTTTAGCCATAAGGGAATGGTTACAGATCCTAAAGAGGTTCCTAAAATTGTCCATGAAGTAGTTAGCGAAGGAGATTCCGTGGGTTTCACTCCTTGTATGGTAACCACGGATGCGGTAAAATAGCGAGGAATAAAGTCTCTGAACGCGGAAAATTGTTCATTATACTTATTCAAGTCAATTTTTGTCAATCCATGAACTAAACTCCTTGAAACATCTTGTAAAAAGAATTTTGGAGTAAGCGAATTGGTTAGTGAAGCAGAATATAATAATTCTTGTGCTTGTAAATATCTACTATATCCTTTACCATCTTCGGGTTTTCCCGAAAAAGAATAATTAGTTCGTATAATATACCCGAAGGGAGCAATATCAGGATTATTGGCATCATATTTTACAAATCCCAGATTTCCGGTTTCGTAATAGGCTGCACCACCATGAGCATCTATTACTCCGAAATTAGAACTTAGACGTAAAGGTTTGGAAAGTGAATTGAGTAGTTTTTCAAAATCTTCCAGCGTAGAGCAACTTTCCAATGCAAGTCTCATGATCTCACCATCTCGTCGTTGATCTTCCTTTATTTCCGGATAATTTATATTATAGCTGTCAGAATTCATAATGGCAAATCCGGCACTGTTATGACCGTTCAAAATATTTTTATTTTCTAGGTCATTTGGATTGGTCATTCCTATAAAAGAATATTTTCCAGAAGTTAAATATACTAATCGACTATGCAAAGTGTTCGTATCTCTATTCTTATATAGTATAGGTCTACCGTCCGGAGTAGCTTTACCGGATACTACGGCGGTAGTACAACTATATCCTATGCTGATTGAAAAAAGTAAAATTGTGATGAGATAAGTTTTTTTCATAAGTATAATTTATTTTATTAAATCTTCAATCCTTTGTATAAGCTCTTCTTCGTCAATCAATCCTACTTTTTCCCATTGTGCTTTTTGATCTTTATAGGCAATTAGCTTAGGAAAACCATCTTGTATAAACACTTTAGATAAATTTCTGTTTTCATCACTATTGATCTTAATTAATTCTATTTTATTTTTATATTTTTCAGCTAACTTTTTAAACATAGGTGCCATTTTTAAACAAGGCCCGCACCAAGGTGCATAAAAATCAATGAGCACAATACGATGAGAAGAAATCATTTTATTAAAATCTTCATTAGATATTTTATCAGCAGATTCTCCGACAACAGGAAGACTTTCTTTTTTCCAAGCGTTTATTCCTCCTTTGAGATCATATAAATGAGTAAATCCAAGATTTTTTAGAGAATCAACTGTTGAAGCAGACCGCACACCGGATCTACAATAAATCATATAGGTTTTTGAAGGATCCAACTTTCTGATTTTATCTTTAAAAGTTGCATTTCTGTAATCTAAATCCACTGCATTTTTAATATGTCCGGTTTCAAATTCTTCTGGAGTGCGAACGTCTAAAATCACAACATTAGAATTATTTAGCTTTTGAAAGAAATCTTTGGGCTCCAATACCGTGTTTACCTGTCCGGACAAATAGAGTCCGAATAGTATTTTAAAGGTTAAAATTATTTTTTTCATGGTTTATTATAAATTAAAATTTAATCGGGTAAATACATATCGACCATTAAAGCCAAATTGGCTCACATATCGAGAATAAACAAATTGACCATTATTACTATTAGCGTTTATCGCAACTTTTTCAGGATAACAGTTAAAAAGATTATTTGAACCTACAGTTATTTTTAAAAAGTCAGTTACCTTATATGTAATAGAAGTATCTGTTATCCATCTTGGATTATAATATTGTTGGTTAGATGTTATATTAGAGGGTTCTGTAACACCTCCAAAATAATTATTTCTTATAAAAATATTCCATTTTTGTATGGCATAGGTAATAGAAATATTGAATTTTTGATTTGGTACAACATTTTCCAGATACATTTTACTGGAATTACTGAAATAAATGTCTTCTTTGTCTTGTAAAAGTTTGGATGTATGAATTTTACCTACTTGCTGGGTGTAGGAAATATTACCTGCTAAGTCAATAAATATTTTTCCAAGTCCAACATTTGTATGATAAGAAAGTACAGCATCTAATCCTTTAGTTTCGGTATCTACAGCATTGGCAAAAAAGCGAGCTTTTTGAGCTCCTGCTTGTTGCAAAATTCGATAGATTTCTTTATCCGAATCTGATCCATTAGGATCTCCACTAAATAAATCCGTATAAACAATTTTATCATTTATTCGGGTAAAATAACCATCAAGGCTGATATTAAATCGCCCGACTTTGGAAGTCATTCCTGCACTTATGCTTTGTGATTTTTCCGATTTTAGTTTTGGAATACCTAAAAGATGTGCGACTTTACTATCATTTGTAAAAGTACCTACTTCATACATATTTCCATTAACATAAGAAGTTCCCGTGCTAGAATAATAACGTTGCTGCAAAGATGGAGCACGAAATCCGGTACTACCCGAACCTCGGATATTAAGAAAGTTAGCTATTTTATATCGTAATGCGAGTTTTCCATTAACCGTTGAACCAAAATCATTGTAATATTCATATCTACCGGCAAGGTCAATAAGGAAGGATTTGTTAAAATTAATTTCGGCATCTGCATATGCAGCTAAAGAATTTCTATTTGAATCCGTGGAATTAAGAGGGGAGAATCCGGCGCCACCCTGAGCTCCTCCAGATAATGGAGTTTTTCCATCAGGTCCAAACTTTATGGGTATGGAACCGTTAATATCTGGTACGATGGCAACACTTCCATCTGGGTTAAGGATTTCTTTTCCCATTGCATAATTAGCATAGGAAGCTTCTTCTCCTTCTATAATTTGATATCTTTCATATCTATATTCACCTCCCCATGCTAATCCTAAGTCCGACAACCAATTAATTTTCCTAGAAAAATCAAGATTGACAATTTCTTGTGTAAATTTTAATTTTCCTCCTTGAAATGTTGTCGGAGAATTTTCTCCCAAGGAAGCATTTAATGTATTTTTGGCTTTATTGTTAAATATATTTTGTCCAAAAGTATTACTAATTTCCATATTCCAACCTAGTAGTATACTTTTCACTCCAACAGTTGCTGATCGGTCGTATATACTTACCTCTGATTGAGGTCTAAATCCTAAAGGATATATGGATTTAATATTATTTTCAGAATTCGGATATCTATAAAATTGTGAAGCTGTACTATTTCTATATCCAAAAATTCCAAAAGAATATATTTGTGTATTTTTGGATAATGGGAGATAAGCATTATAGGCAACTTGACTATTAAGAGCTTCCGATTGCCCTATGATTAAACTATAATCTCTACGAGAAGTATGTGTTTTTTCAAGAAATTCATTGGATTTATCTTGGCCTATTCCATTTGAATAATCTTTATATATAGTACCCTGATATATTCCCCCTCTGTTAGTAGGGTTTCTTCTATCGAAAGAAGCAGAAAAATTTATATATCCTCCGTTATAATTTAATGGAATACCATAATTTAATCCAATTTGAACGGATTCTCCATCCTTTGAAGTTTTATCTTGAGCATCATTCTTGCTAATGTATTCTCCACCGGTAATACTTAGGTTAAATTTATTAATTGTATTTTTCAATATTATATTAATGACTCCTGCAACGGCGTCACTGCCATATTGTGCTGCAGCGGCGTCTCTTAATATTTCGATTCGGTCTATAGATGAAATAGGAATGGCATTTAAATCGGTTCCTACAGTACCTTTTCCAAAGGTACCGTTTACATTTAATAATGCCGAATTATACCTTCGTTTTCCGTTAATCAATACTAAAACCTGATCGGGTGTCATTCCTCTTAATGATATAGGATCGGTCATATCCGTTCCACCACCTAATGATTGCGTAGTAGATGTAAAGGATGGAGCTACGTAATTTAAAATCTGATTTACACTAACTTGAGCATTATTTTCTGCCATTTTTTTTACATCAATGATGTCGACAGGGGTAGGAGATTCCAATAATGTCCTTGGTTTTGATCGCGTACCGGTAACTACTACATTTTCAAAAGTGTAAGTTTTTATGGTGAAATTTACAATTTTTTGAGGTTCATTATTTATGCTAATTAACTCGGATATCTCATCATTTTCAGGAGTAATAATGATAATTTTATAATTACCATTCGGAATCGTAAATTCATATTCTCCGTGGATATCTGTTTTTGTTTCCATCCCATTTTCCTCAATATAAATTTGGGCGTCTTTTATTTTTTCTTTTTTATCATTTTGAACAATACCCTTAACAAGCGTTTGAGCAGATAATAAAGAACAATAAATGCTAAAAACTGCTACTAAACTTTTACCACTTAAATTTTTCTTCATTAAAAATTTAATACATTAAATTATTTATAAATATTTCCTACTTAACAGGTAGGAATTATGTCAAATGTAAAGAATTTATTTTATATTATTCTATATTTATTATTAAATTTTTATATTATTTTTAGTGTAGTATGTTAATGTATTAAAAATCAACATTTTGAAAATAATAATAATTTTTAATAAACAAAATTATTAAATGATTTTAATTACATTTATAACATATAAAATTAATAAATGAATATTAAAATTACCTAATTAAAGTCATTTTTATTTTATTAATTT